>CAIVDK010000186.1 GCA_903904655.1 uncultured delta proteobacterium
CATGCCCGGAAAGGGCTTTGTCCCTTATGGCCCTGGCAGCTTTATTCCCCATTCGATTTACTGCAATGTCGGCCGCTGTCTCTCGGGTGAATCGGTCTGGCGTGAATCAGAGATTCTCTGCGATATCTCCGGTGGCGTTACGGCGACTTTCCCGCACGAGAAAGACTTTATGAATTCCGAAACGGGTGACCTGCTGCTCAAATACACAAAACGAAATCCCAATATGTCTTCCGAAGATCAGGCACAATTCTGGCGCTATCTCGGCGATTCGCTGTGTTCGGCAACCGGCGGCATTCGCAACATCGGCGCTTATCATGGTGGCGGTTCGCCGATTATGGAGCAGATTGCCATTACCACACAATACGATATCGAATCGCGGAAGAAGCTGGTCAAATACATGGCCGGCATGAGTGGAGGAGATCGCGAGGCACTCAGCAAAAACCTTACTAAAGCAAAATAATTCCATCCAACCCGGGTGCGGCAGGCAACTGTCGCGCCCGGGTTGGAAATAGGAATATCCGCATTTGCCTCACGTCGTCAGTAATTTCTCTAAACCAGACATTGCATTCCCCAAGTTCTCCGGCTGGGTGCCGCCGGCCTGGGCCATGTCGGGGCGGCCGCCGCCGCTGCCACCGACAAGCGGGGCTAGTTCTTTGATGATGTTTCCGGCGTGATACTTACCAACGAGGTCTTTGGTTACCATGCACAAAAGCAGTGCCTTCTCTCCGGCTTTGCTGCCTAAAAGAATAATACCGGACCCCATCTTGTCGCGCAGTTTGTCGCCGAAATCGCGCAGTGTCTTGACGTCGGCAATGCTTACTTCTGCGGCAAGCACTTTTACACCGGCGATTTCCTTCGCCTGACTCATGAGATCACCGGAGTCCTTGGCGGCAATCTTTCCTCTGAGGACGTCGATTTCTTTTTCCAGCTCTTTTAAGTACTTAAACAATTTTTCAGTGCGGTCATAAACTTCCAATGTGCCGGCTTTGAACAATCCCGCGGTTTGCTTTAATTCTGATTCAGCACGCTGTAAATGCGTGAGCGCTTCACGGCCTGTGACGGCTTCAATTCTGCGCACACCCGCGGCAATGGCTGATTCATGAACCACTTTAATCAAACCAATGTCGCCGGTGCGAGCAACATGCGTTCCGCCGCAAAGTTCCATACTCATTTCACCCATCTTCACGATGCGGACCGTTGCGCCGTATTTTTCATCAAACACCGCTGTCGCGCCTGTTTTGAGCGCATCTTCGAGAGCGCAGATTTCCGTCTGCACGTCCAGATTGCGGCGAATGATGTCGTTGGCAATATCTTCCACCCGTTGCATTTCCTCATCGCTGATTTTGGAAAAATGGGTAAAGTCAAAACGCAGTCGCTCGGCATTGACAAGTGAACCGGATTGTTTGATGTGATCGCCCAGGACAGCCTTGAGCGCCGCCTGCAAAATGTGCGTGCCGGAATGATTGGCGGCAATGGCTTTTCGTCTTTCCTGATCGATCACCAGCCGTGCTGTCGAACCGATTTTTATTTCGCCTTCCCGGACAATGCCTTTGTGTACAATAAATTTGTCAATGGGTTTTTTTGTGTCCTCAACCGTGAAATTGAAATTCTGACCTTCCAGATATCCTGTGTCACCGGCCTGCCCGCCGGACTCGCCATAAAAAGGCGTGGTATCCAAAACGATCTCTGCCTGCTGGCCAACGCGTGCCGCATCGGTCGGTTTGCCGTCCACAAAAACAGCAATCACCTTGGCTGCGTCTTTGCTCCTCTCGTCATAGCCGCAAAACTCCGTGACGATGCCGGAGCTGGAAGACTTTAAATAACATTCGGAGACTGCCTCTTCGCCGCTTCCTTTCCATGCGCCACGCGCTCTGACGCGCTGCTGCTCCATTTCGGTTTCAAAGCCTTCGGTGTCGAGCGATATATTGTCTTTTTTAACAATGTCCGCCGTCAAATCGACGGGGAAACCGAAAGTATCGTAGAGTTTAAAGATCAGCGCACCGGGCAAAATGGATTTGCCCTCTTTTTTTAATGCGGCTGTTTCTTCCTGCAAAATGCGCAGCCCGGCATCGAGTGTTTCCATAAATCGCTGCTCTTCATTGAGAATGACTTTGGTAATAAAGGAAGCTTTTTCCACCAGATCGGGGTAAACACCTTTCATTATATCGATGACGACTTGCGCGCTTTCATTCAAAAACGGTTTGTTAATGCCCAGCATTTTTCCGTGACGCGCAGCGCGGCGCAGAATACGGCGCAACACATAACCGCGACCATCGTTCGCGGGCATAATGCCGTCGCCGATTAAAAATGTTATGGCACGGCTGTGATCGGCAATGACCCGGATGGAGACATCATTATCGGTATTTTTGCCGTAGGTCTTGCCGGATGTTTTTTCCATAAAGCGGATGATGGGAGCAAACAGGTCGGTATCATAATTGCTTTTGACACCCTGAATAACAGCGGTGAGGCGCTCCAGCCCCATGCCGGTATCGATATTGGGTTTGGGCAGCGGATTAAGTTTCCCGTTTTCGTCGCGGTTAAACTGGGTAAATACATTGTTCCAGATTTCCAGATGGCGGTCGCAATCACAGTTGACATCGCATTCGGGACGACCGCAGCCGGTGCCCTCGCCTTGATCGTAAAGAATTTCGGAGCAGGGGCCGCAGGGGCCGGTTTCGCCCATCATCCAGAAATTGCTTTTTTCTCCCAGGCGAACAATGCGGTCTTTGGGCACTTTCATTTTATCATGCCAGATGGCAAAGGCTTCATCGTCATCCGTATAAATGGTCACCCAGAGTTTTTCTTTGGGCAGCTTGGCCACATCAATTAAGTACTCCCAGGCCCAGGCGATGGCTTCTTCTTTGAAATAATCGCCAAAGGAAAAATTGCCGAGCATTTCGAAAAAGGTATGATGCCGCGCTGTGACACCGACATTTTCCAGGTCGTTGTGCTTGCCGCCGGCGCGCGCGCATTTCTGGCAGGTGACCGCCCGCGTGTAGCCGCGATTTTCCAATCCTAAAAAAGCATTTTTAAACTGCACCATGCCCGCATTGGTAAAAAGCAGCGTGGGATCATCTTTAGGAATTAAGGACGAACTTGTCACCCTCGTATGCCCTTTGCTTTCAAAAAACTTTATAAAACTTTCCCGTATCGCGTCACCCGTCTTCGCCATTGAACTCTTCCTCCGCTGCCTTTCCCAGTTTATTTAAAATCGTGCCCGGCGGAAAACCTCGCCCCATCAGGCTTTGAAATATTCTCTGTTTTTCTTTGATATCAAAAGCAGCCGTTTTCTTTTTGGCTGCCCTTTTTTTGACCAAAACCGCTAGGGCCTCTTCTTCCGACAGTTCGTAGCGCGCCGACGCAATGGCGTCGTCAATCAACCGGGCCTGCACACCTTTTTCCTGCAAGCTGGCAATAATTTTTCGATTGCCCCAAAGTTTATTGATGGCCAGATTGCGCGCCCATTGAACCGCAAAAGACGCGTCATTGAGATACTTCAAATCGTGGAGTTTTTCCAGCGCTTCTTTAATGACAACTGCGGGAAAACCCTTTTCCCGCAGCTTTTTTTCCAGCTCTTTTTCCGAATGCGGCCTGAGCGACAAAAGGCGATACGCTTTTTGAAGGGCTGCCGCCAGATCTAAAACTTTCACACTATTCTTCCTGGTCTTTGGGCATAACACCCAGCTTGGCGCGGACTTCGCTATCAATCTGCGTCATAATATTATGATTTTCTTTTAAGAAAATGCGCGAATTATCACGGCCTTGTCCTATTCTGTCACCCTTGTAGGAATACCAGGCGCCACTTTTTTCAACAATGCCGTTTTCCGCCGCCAGATCCAGCACGTCGCCTTCCCGCGAGATGCCTTCACCGAAAATGATATCAAATTCCGCTTCCCGGAAAGGCGGGGCCAGCTTGTTTTTCACCACTTTAACTTTGGTTCGGAAACCGACCACCTCCTGACCATTCTTGATGGAGGTCATTTTGCGGATATCGAGGCGCTGCGATGAGTAGAATTTCAGGGCGTTACCACCGGTGGTCGTTTCGGGATTGCCAAAGAAGACACCGATTTTCATGCGCAGTTGATTGATAAAGATCACGGTGGTTTTGGATTTGCTGATGCTGCCGGTAAGTTTGCGCAATGCCTGTGACATGAGGCGTGCCTGTAACCCCATCTGTGCGTCGCCCATTTCGCCTTCGAGTTCCGCTTTGGGAACCAGCGCCGCCACGGAATCCACGACCAGAACATCCAGCGCGCCGCTGCGAACCAGCGTTTCGGCAATTTCCAGGGCCTGTTCGCCCGTGTCCGGCTGGGAAATCAGGAGCTCGTCGGTGTTCACACCAATATTTTTGGCATAAGTGACGTCCAGAGCGTGCTCGGCATCGATGTAAGCCGCGATCCCATTCTTTTTTTGCGCTTCAGCTACAATATGCAGCGCCAGCGTTGTTTTTCCACCGGATTCCGGCCCGTATATTTCGATCACCCGGCCGCGCGGAACACCGAAGGTTCCCAGCGCTATATCCAGGCTCAGCGACCCTGTGGATATTGCCGGAACATCGGCTACTCGCTCCGAGCTGCCCAGCCTCATAATAGATCCCTTGCCGAACTGTCTTTCAATCTGCGTAATCGCCAAATCCACAGCTTTTGATCTGTCCATATCTGCACACATAAGATGACCTCCTTCACACTGTAATTATTACATAATTAATATTATTTCTTCTTTTAACTTTTACACGCATATATCATTTCCATGACGAGAAAGGCGCGGATGTCTTTTGTTGAGTCGGACATAAACTATTTCTCCTGCAAATAGTTTTTCAGCATCATGAGCGCCGCCTCGGTAGAAACCTGCTTGTTTCTTTTGCGATCCCAGCGGAAGGTGTGATGACGACAAACAGTCTGGTTCACGTCGGCGAGTGCCACGTAAACCGTGCCGACAGGCTTTTCGGGGCTTCCACCGGTTGGTCCCGCAATGCCGGTGGATGACAATCCCAACGAGGTTCCGGCAAGCTTGCGAACGCCTTCCGCCATCAGGCGCGCCGTTTCCTCGCTGACGGCTCCGTGCTTCTCAATGATTTCAGCGGGAACGCCCAGCATATTGATTTTGGCTGCGTTCGAGTAGGTCGTAAGCCCGCGTTCAAAATAGATGGAACTGCCTGAGACATCCGTAAGACGATTGGCAATCAAGCCCCCCGTGCAGGATTCCGCCACGGCAATGGTCATTTTCTTTTCCGTTAACGCTGTGGCGATGATTTCTTCCAGCGTCTGTTCGCCGTATGAAAAAATACAATCATGCAGGCGCACCGTCACTTCGTCCTGCGCCTTTTGCAGATTCTTTTGCGCTTGTTCGCGAAAGTCGGAACGCGCAATCAGCACCAGATGATTTTCGGGGAAGACGGGATAGAAGCCGACGCTCACGCCCAGCGCCACAAAATCCACTGTCGCTAATCGTTCATCCACCGCCGCCTCGGAAAGACCGAATGTTTTGATGGTCTGTCTGATCGTATACCCGACAGGTTGGGGGAAGTGCCGGCGCAAAACGGGAATAACACCCGCGGGTAACATCCTTTGTGTTTCAGATGGAACACCGGGAATGACAAAAACCAGTTTATCTGCAACCGGCAGCGCAAACCCCGCAGCCGTACCGACGGGATTAGCGATAATCTCCGCACCTTGCGGGAACAAAGCCTGCTTGGCGTTATTCTCCACCCAGCGTAAATTGTATTTTGTGAATTTGTCTTTGATGCCCTGTAAAACAGCCTCATCGGTGTATAAGGACAGGCCAAATGCCTGAGCAATTGCGGCAGTGGTAATATCGTCAGCCGTCGGCCCCAGGCCGCCGGTGCAGATCACTGCGTCGGCAAAGGTCAGCAAATAATGCAAGCGGCTTTTGATGGTGGCGAAATCATCGCCGACTGACATCATAATCTCTACTTGCCAGCCCTGTAAATTGATTTCCCGTGCGATAAACGACGAATTGGTATCGGCGGTGCGCCCGTTCATTAATTCATTTCCAATAGTCAAGATGCCGATTTTCATAAAACACCTGCCAGCGTCAATAAAAACAAAATTAATCCGGCGTAAACGCCCGCACCGAGATCATCGGCCACCACGCCCCAGCCGCCGTGAAACTTCTGAAAATGCTCCAATGGGAAAGGCTTCCAGATATCAAAAATCCGGAACAGAACAAATGCGATGCAAAGATGCAGGCCGGTGATAGCCACCGGCAGCATCGCCACCTGCAAGCCCGCGATTTCATCGATCACAATCCGCTGATCGTCCGTTTTTCCGTAAAGCGTCTCCGCTTGCCCCGCAACATAAATGGAGAGCACCGATATTGCAATCACAAAGAGCATGCGAAAAACCCAGGGCATGGGGTAACAAAGCAGGCAAATCAAAATGCCAACCAAGGTGCCCGCGGTTCCCGGTGCAACAGGTGACAGACCCGCGCCGAAACCCGTCGCCAGTACTTTGATGAATTCATTTTTCCCAGCGGCCGTCACAGGAGCCCTTTCATAATGTTATTTATTATCAATAAGTTAGGTTTTTAAAACCTAGCTTCTTTTTGACCGAGTGTCAACAATTTTAGATTAACTTAATCCATTCCAGGCAAAATTTGCCAAACTTATGCATAGAACGATCGTTCTATATCATACAGTTTTCAGGGATGTCAAGCAATCTTAATGGCTGGGTAGTTAAAAATTTGGCATGGTCGCTATAATATGGTATGTAGCTGCCAAATAAAGGAATTTAAGAGAAAAATGACCATACCTATCGTATCCATTGTCGGCAAATCCAATACCGGGAAAACAATGCTACTTGAAAAACTTATCGCCGATCTGGTCGGCAGGGGCTGGCGTGTTGCCACGATAAAACATAACAAGCATGGTTTTAATATGGATCACGAAGGAAAAGACAGTTACCGCCATAAGAAAGCGGGCGCACATATCACAGTTGTGTCATCGCCGCATCAGCTCGCCCTGATCCAAGACGTGGATCATGATCATTCATTCGATGAGATTCGGGATAAATTTATTACCGATGTGGATATCATTCTCACCGAGGGGCTCAAGGTAAATGACTATCCAAAAATTGAAGTGTTCCGCGCGGAACTCAAACGGGAGTTGATCAGCGCCAAAGATGATAAACTGTTGGCTGTGGCCTCGGATGTGCAACTGGACGTGGATGTCCCCTGCTTGGATATCAATGAACCAAAGGCAATCGCTGATTTTATCGAAAATAAATTCTTAAAGTAAAATTTTGCGCCTTGAATATATCGTTACTTTACTCTTGTCCAGTAATGACTTTCGCAAAGAAACATTAAACAGGCCGTGACTTGTAACTTATCCGGGGTAATCTGGACCAAAGAACATTTGTATTCGGAGCCCTCTTCAACTTCATATATTCTTCCGTCGACATATCGGCCGGCTTCTTTTTTAAGGCCCCAGAGAATCAACATCCCCATCAGCGGTTTATCTTTTCTATCTTTTTTGCATGTTGTACACAGCACATTCTCGGGGACTTTGGTCAGTTTTACAATTTTGCCGGAGTAAATCCCGTCCTTTTCAAATATTTCGACATTTGATCTTTCCTTGCCCTTGTCCTTGCCTTTGAGAATCGGCAAAGACCATACGCCGACAATGGATGTATCGGCCGCATAACTCGTAAAAGAAAATATTATAATGAAAATAAACGTCGTCAAAAGAAGTATCATTTTTTTCATATTTGCCCTCCTGCCGTAATCCTGTACATAACATCAACCTTATGCAAGCATATAAGTACTGTCCTTTGAGCGCAAGGGGAAAAAGGCTGAAGACCGAAGGCCGAAGGCTAAAATGTGTGGGGGCAAAACGCCCAACAAAACCAGTTTATGATGATTTCAAACCTTTTCTAATGCTTGCACCTTCAACCTATTTACCTATTTCCTTAAACTTGATCGGATCGGTTGCGTAAAGGACGGCACGCTC
>CAIVDK010000187.1 GCA_903904655.1 uncultured delta proteobacterium
CATCATCGAATACAAACAGAATACCGGATCTGTCTGAAAGCTTTGAGCCTTCGACAGATCCGGTACATTTTTCAGGGTCACCTCCCCATGCTACTTAGAAGGTCGGCACCGGGAAGAGGATCCCACCAAAGATCAGGTAAGACAGAATGAGCGTCCAGAAGATGTTGAACGCCTGAGCGGTGAGAAACACAAAGGCCGGTTTCCCGCCACCCATCGCAATGAGTTCGCTGAACTTGGTTTCCAGACCGATGCAGAGAAACGCTAGCGTGAACCACCAGCCCCGGAGCCCTGCAGTGGTACCCGTTATGCCTTTTGCATGAGCTTCCGTCATAAAGAAGGAAAAGACGATGGAGGCAACGACGAACCCGAGGACGAACTTGGGGAAACGGGTCCAGATCTGCATCAGGCTCGGCTTATCCCCCCCTGCTGCCTGACTTTTGAAGGCAAACCAGAGAGCCAGGAAGAAGGCCGCAAATCCGATCAGGACATTCTGCGCCATTTTGACGACGACGGCCACACCCATCGCCTCTGGCCCGGCGATCGCTCCCGCGGCAACGACGGCCCCCGTCGTGTCGATGGTTCCGCCGAGCCAGGCCCCGGCCACGGCCGGCGACATTCCGACAGATTTGGCAATCAAGGGCATGAGGATCAACATGGGAATGGCGCACAGCAAAACCAGGGAGATGGTATGGCTCACTTTCTTGGAGTCGCCCTGGATGGCGCCGCCGGCGGCGATGGCTGCCGAGACGCCGCAGATCGAGACGGACGCGCCGATAATGGACGCAAATTCGTCGTCAAGTCCCACTTTGCGGGCGAACCAGAGGGAAAAGTAGAAGACGACCCCGATAACCAGAATGGACTGGATCATTCCATAGGCACCCACCTTGGCGATGGTGCCGAAAAGGACCTCGGCGCCAAGGAGGACCAGACCGATCTTGATAAAAAACTCGGTTTTGATGGCCGATTTCAACCATCCGGGCAGGCCAACGGTGTTGCTGATCAGCAGACCGAAGATCAGGGCCCAGAAGACCACCTCCAGACCGTAGTATTTGACGATATCGTTTTCGGATACAAAATAGGCAAGCGCCGAGAGGATGAAAACGATGGGAAACCCGGTCATGAACTTGCCGACCGGCATGCCCATAAAGGCCATGCCGATGACGCAGAGGATCGCAAACCCGATAAACAGGTAGAGCGCCTTCATGAGGTTAGGGCCTCCGAAGACCTTTTCCACGGTCGCCCCTGCATCGCCTTTGATGTCCGTGGCCACCTTTGTGGCCTTCTTCTGGAAGTCCTTGTCCTTGACCTCCTTGGCGGCCGCCTCCATCTTGCCGGCGGCTGCGCCGATCGCTTTCCGGTCTTTGGCATCCAGAGCCGCTTTAAGCGCCACAGCTTGTTCCTTCAATGCGGGTTCGGCCTTCGCTTCCGCGTCCTTGGCTGTGGAATCCACTTTTTTGGCATACCCGGCGATCTTGTCCTGATAGGACCCACCTCCGATCCATTTCCATCCGGGCAGCGACATCGTCGCCCCCGCCACGAAGAAGATGAGGATAAAAAAACCGATCCAAACGGACATCCAGTCATCGCTTTTCCACAGAACAGACCAATTGATACCATTGCTTTTCTCTGCCATTAATCCATACCTCCTCTTTAAAATTATTGTACAAAACGTACAAACATGTATCGCAGGTAATTTTTTATAACGCAATAAAA
>CAIVDK010000188.1 GCA_903904655.1 uncultured delta proteobacterium
TGGACGGCGCGGTGCATGGTCAGGTCACCCCGGACCAGGCCGTCAAAATAGTGGATGAAATAATAGCCGCGGAAACCGGCGTCAAGCAGTAATAAATAATTTACGGAGTTTATAAAATGAGTGCGCCAAGCAAAGCTGGCATCTACAAGCTGGACAATCCAGCACGGGTAAAGGTTAGCCACCCGCCCGGAACGGAACTGTGGGCATAGTGAGGTAACGAGCCATGTCGAGCCACAGGAAAGGCGATATATCAGCCGCCGCGAAAGCTGAGGGATTGAGCCCCGAAATATACATCGTTGCACGAGGTCAAGCGTTTCATTTCGCTGAAACCAGTAACGGATTGCGCGATAATAAAGGCAAGTGCAATTACGGCGTGCCGGGGTCTAAGACCGTGGCGGGTAAATCAACTGTAATGTCGGAACTTGGGAGCTCCGCCCGATTCTCCGCAAAAGGGGTACCGTGTAGAAGCTGGAAAAGTGACGAAACGGGAAGGTCGGACGGAAGTCGGATTAGCTCATAGTAGTAAGCGCATGACGCATATCGAAGGGGCTAACACAAGAGCATTGAGGGAAGGGATGAACTATGCCAAACACTGAATTTGGAATAACACAGGTAAAACTTGCCCTCGTAACCGGACACGCCACAAGGGATAAGCGGTTCAGATTCACAAGTTTACATCACTTGCTGAACAAAGACTTCCTGCGTGGTTGTTTCCACAGCCTTGACAAGAAAAAGGCGGTGGGAATTGATGGTGTAACATGGGAGGATTATTCAAAGGAATTGGAGGGAAAGCTAGACCGACTGGTTCAAAAGATAGGGCGACGGGCATATAAACCGTTGCCATCGAAGCGAGTGTATATCCCTAAGAACGAGAGCGAAAAGCGTCCATTGGGCATATCTTCTGTCGAGACCAAGATAGTGGAGAGTGCAGTAGCCCGAATATTGCGAAGTATCTATGAAGCTGATTTTTTGCCGTGTTCCTATGGCTTCCGCCCTGGGCAAAGTAGCCATGACGCGGTGAATGCGCTGGATAAAGCAATCATGTTCAGTCCGGTAAATCATATAGTTGAGGCAGACATCAAAGGATTCTTCGACAATGTATCGCATGAACGGCTGATGGAGTTTCTGCGAATCCGGATAGGCGATACCGCCATGCTGGAATTGATTGGAAAATTTCTGAAAGCAGGATTCATTGACCAAGGCGAGTTCAACGGGACTGACAAAGGAACACCGCAAGGCAGTATCTTGAGTCCATTGCTCTCGAATGTATTCTTGCATTACACGCTGGACATATGGTTTGAAAACACTGTCCGGACGCACGTGAGCGGGTATGTTCAACTGGTTCGATACGCCGATGATTTTGTGATAGCGGTTCAATATCAGGACGATGCGAGACGAATCGAAAAGGCGGTTAAGAGCCGGTTTGCCAAATACGGCTTGGAGATACACGCAGGGAAAAGTCGCAACATGAGTTTCGGCAAGTATGAGAAGCAGAACGCTATAACGCAAGAACGCAAAGCCAATACGTTCGATTTTCTTGGTTTTACCCACTTTTGCGACAAAACGCGAAGCGGCAAGTTCAAACTTGGGCACAAAACGCAACGCAAAAAGTTCATAAAAACATCCAAGAACATGTGGGAATGGCTGAAAGCCATAAGGAATCTGGTTAAAGCGGAAGATTGGTGGAAAACGCTAAGGGCAAAACTGCTCGGACACTTCAATTACTACGGAATCAGCGGCAATTACCCTGACATCAAAAGGTTTTACGACAAAACGCTGAAGATGACCCGCTATTGGATGAATCGGAGAAGTCAAAAGAAAAACCTGACAGTGGAGAAGTTTCGGAACTATCTGCAATGGCATCCACTGCCAAAACCGGAGATAAAACATGCCATCTATGCTTACTAAATCGGTTCGGGACGCTCAAGTGAAGAGCCGTATGCGGGAAATCTGCACGTACGGTTCTGTGAGGGATAGTTATCAATATCTCTCTTGGGTAAATAACAAACAAAACCTAAAGGAGGTATTATAATGTCTACTCGACA
>CAIVDK010000189.1 GCA_903904655.1 uncultured delta proteobacterium
GCTGGGCGGACGCTCCATGGAAATTGTCTATGACCCCGAAACGTTACGAACCTTCATGGGTAAAGCGCTTCTTGTTTCACCCGGCCACCCGATTTTAATTGATAAATTTCTGGAAGATGCGGTGGAAGTGGATGTGGATGCGATCAGCGACGGTAAAACAACCGTTGTGGCCGGTATCATGGAACACATAGAGGAAGCGGGTATTCATTCCGGCGACAGCGCCTGTATCTTGCCGCCGATCACTCTTTCCGCCCCTTTATTGGAGTTGATTGAAAAACAGACCAGGATGCTGGCCGCCGAGCTTCAAGTTATCGGCCTCATGAATATTCAGTATGCCATCAAGGACGGGGCGTTGTATGTCCTGGAGGTCAATCCTCGCGCATCACGTACCGTGCCGTTTGTCAGCAAAGCCATCGGCGTACCACTGGCCAAACTGGCCACCAAAGTCATGCTGGGCAAGACACTTACGGAACTCGGCTTCACGCAAACGATCAAACCCAAACACGTATCCGTCAAGGAAGCGGTATTTCCGTTCAACCGCTTTCCGGAAGTGGATGTTCTGCTGGGACCCGAAATGAAATCGACCGGCGAAGTGATGGGAGTTGATTATTCTTTTGGTCTGGCGTTTGCCAAATCGCAGATGGCGGCGGGTTTCAAAATGCCGACGTCCGGTTCTATCTTTATCAGCGTTCATGGTGATCACAAGGACAGGATAGTGGAAGTTGCCCGGTCGTTTGCGAATATGGGATTTAAGATTCTGGCAACCGGCGGCACAGCCAGACATTTGCAGAAGTTTGGCGTGGAGGCGACTGTGATTGCCAAGGTCAGCGAAGGTCGGCCTCATATTGTCGATTATATTAAAAATGGCGATATTGCGATGGTGATCAACACTGGCGTCGGGCGGAAATCATCGCGGGACTCTTACCATATCCGGCGCGGCGCGCTGACGTATAACATTCTTTACACGACCACTCTGGCAGGCGCGCGGGCTCTCTCCGAAGCGACGAAGGCCATGATTGAAAAAGACTGGGGCGTTTGTCCCTTGCAGGAGTATTATAAGAAATGACATTTGTTGAAGACACACAGAATGAATCCGGCCGGCCCCGTGAGGAGTGCGGCGTTTTTGGAATATACGGGCATGAAGAAGCGGCCCGCGTTGCCTTCTTCGGCCTTTTCGCCTTGCAGCATCGCGGCCAGGAATCAGCCGGCATTGTTACCTCCGACGGCTGTCAGGTCATGGAGCACAAAGGCATGGGCCTGGCCTCCACCGTTTTCAAGGAATCGATTTTACAGAAGTTGACTGGTTCGCTGGCCATCGGACATGTCCGTTACTCCACCACCGGCTCTTCCACGATTTCCAACGCCCAGCCATTCCTGGTGCATGTCGGCGAAGAGTATTACGCGCTGGGGCACAACGGCAACATCGTCAACGCCCAACAATTGAGAACTGAACTGGAGAGCAGCGGTTCGATTTTTCAATCAACGATGGACAGCGAAGTCATCATCCATTTGATGGCACCGCATCTGAAAAAAGGGTTGGAAGAAGCTCTTTCGATCGCGCTCGCCAGAGTCGAAGGCGCCTACAGCCTGGTGATGCTGACGCGCGACAAAATTATCGCTGCCCGCGATCCACGCGGTTTTCGACCGCTGGCGTTAGGCAAACTGAACGGCGGCTGGGTGGTCGCGTCCGAAACCTGCGCATTTGATCTGGTGGGCGCCGAATACATCCGTGATATCGAACCGGGCGAGATTATCATCATCGATGCCCATGGTTATAAGAGTCTGAAACCTTTCGCGCCGATGAAGCATTGCCACTGCATTTTCGAGCTGATTTATTTTGCCCGCCCCGACAGCCAGATTTTCGGCCAGAATGTCTATCTGTGCCGCAAGCGCCTGGGGCATGAACTGGCACGGGAATATTGCCCGGATGTGGATCTCGTGATGCCTTTCCCGGATTCCGGCAATTATGCCGCTCTGGGCTACGCGGAAGAAAGCGGCATCCCCTTTGAAATGGGCATGATCCGCAACCATTATGTCGGCCGTACTTTTATTCAGCCCACGCAGCCGATGCGCGATTTCGCCGTACGCGTCAAACTCAACCCGGTTAAGCCGCTTTTAAAAGACAAGAAAGTCATGATTGTCGAGGATTCCATCATCCGCGGCACCACCAGCCGCAACCGTGTGAAACATCTGCAGGGGATCGGCATTAAAGAACTCCACATGGTCATCAGTTGTCCGCCCACGCTGTTTCCCTGTCCCTACGGCATTGACTTTTCATCTAAAGGCGAGTTGATCGCCACCAAAAAGGAAAACGAAAAAGCCATCGCCGAATTCATCGGCCTGGATTCACTCCACTACCTGACCGTGGACGGCATGGTCAAAGCCACCGGCATGCCCAAAGAGTGCTTCTGCCTGGCCTGCTACACCGGCGACTATCCCATCGATCCTCC
>CAIVDK010000190.1 GCA_903904655.1 uncultured delta proteobacterium
AAAGCCCTCCACCCCCGGCGCTGCGCGCCACCCCCGCCGGCGGGGGACACAGGAGGAAGGTCCCTCCTTCGGCAACCGGAAAAACCCCTGATTATCCCTATCTTCATTATGAACAGCGGATGTCCTCAACAATGTACTTTCTGCAATGAGAAAATTGCTGCGGGTAACTTCGCTCCGGAAGTTATGAAAAGTTTTTTTGACGCTGAAGTCGCCTCTTATCTGCGCTGGAATAAAAACAAGCTTAGGCGTGTGGAAATCGCCTTTTACGGGGGCAACTTTACCGGCCTTGCGCCGGACTATCAAAAGCGACTCTTGTCCTGGGCCAATACCTATATTCAAAAAGGTCAGGTGGACTCGATCCGGATTTCCACAAGACCGGATTATATTGATGACGACCAACTGATTTTTTTACACGCCAACGGCGTTCGAACCATTGAAATCGGCGCTCAGTCATTCAACGATGAGGTTCTTCGTTTCGCCGGACGGGGGCATGATTCCGAGGCCACGGTACAGGCAATGAAATTGCTCAAGGCGCACGACTTCCAAACCGGCCTGCACCTGATGGCCGGCCTGCCCGGTGACACACGGGAAAGTTTCATAGAAACACTGGCGCGCGTAGTCGAACTTCGGCCTGATACCGCGCGCATCCATCCTGTGCTTATTTTTAAGGACACCCCTCTGGCTGATGAATTCCGTCTTGGACGCTATCTGCCGCTTGGTCTGGATGATGCGGTAGACTGGTGCCGTCTGGCCTGGGAGACGCTTACACCTGCGGGCATTCATATCATCCGCTTCGGCCTGCTGATGACGCCGGAAATGAGTAAAGAAGGCGCGGTGTTGGCTGGTCCGATGCATCCGGCTTTCGGCAGCCTGGTCTATGCGGCTGTTTTTTATTCAGCCACATTGAAATTGCTGCGCGATATTCCGAGAGAGACCCGGATATTACGCTTTGGGGTTGCCGAACGCGACCTGTCCAATTTTCGCGGCCTTGGCAATAAGAATGCCGAGGCAATAATAAAGCTTTACCCTGACACCCAAATCGTTATAGACTCTGTTCACGAAGGCCTTCCGGGACATCTATCGCTTCTTATCGAAACAGGGGAATCTTTTTCTCTGGATATTCCGGGAATCATCTAATTTCATTTCCAATTCAATGATGATACCGCGGCGGCTAGGAGGAGGCAACGAGGCGTATTACTAATACGTTGAGGAAGCCGACTACGACGCCAACAAAGGTAGCGCTTGAATTGGGAATAAAATAAATCATTGGAGAATGTTTGTGTTTAAATCCGGCTTTATCGCCATCCTAGGCCGCCCGAATGTGGGCAAATCAACGTTTTTTAACGCGATTATCGGCGACAAAATTTCCATCGTCGCCAATAAGCCGCAGACCACCCGTAACCGCATCACGGGCATTAAAAACTTTCCCGATGCGCAATTGATCTTCCTGGACACGCCGGGAATGCACAATCCGAAGACACCGCTCAACCGGGCGATGGTTCAGGCGGCCCGGGACACCATCGGCGACGCCGATGCGCTCTTGATAATGGTCGAAGCCGACGCCAATATCGGACCGCACGACATTTTTTTAATCGAAGCGCTGGCCTCGGTCAAAGCGCCGGTGTTTCTGGCCATCAATAAAATTGACCGGGTTGAAAAACCCTCTCTGCTGCCGTTGATCGATCAATACAGCAGACTTTACAATTTCGCCGGCATTTTTCCGATCTGCGCGTTAAAAAGCACCGGGCACGATGAGTTGCTTAGCTGCCTGAAAGAGGCCCTGCCGGAAGGTCCGCAACTGTTCCCGGACGACATAGCGACCGACGCCACCGAGCGGTTCATCGCGGGAGAGTTTATCCGGGAACAAATTATGCTTTTAACCCAGCAGGAAATCCCCTACGCGTCCGCAGTAACTATTGACGCTTTCAAGGAAGACGAGGAAAAAAATCTGATTCGCATCAGTGCAACGATTTCTGTGGAAAAAGAATCGCAAAAAGCGATCATGATCGGCAAAAAAGGCGCCATGCTCAAAAAAATCGGGACGCAGGCGCGTCTTTCCATGGAAAATCTTTTCGGTGCGAAGGTTTTTCTGGAATTGTTTGTGCGCGTCAAGAAAGACTGGACCAGCTCCGACCGAATGTTACGTGAGTTCGGACTGATTAAATAGAGGTTTCCATGCAGGCAAAACCCGTTATCGCCATCGTCGGCCGTCCCAATGTGGGCAAATCAACCCTCTTTAACCGCATCGCGGGAAGGCAGAAGGCTATCGTCATCGACGAACCGGGCGCGACGCGCGACCGCAACTATATGGACTGCGTCTGGCACGATAAAGTTTTCACGCTGATTGACACCGGCGGATTTGAACCGGTCACGGAAGAACGCATTCTGATCCAGATGCGCGAGCAGACCAATCTGGCCATTGAAGAAGCGGACGTCATCATTTTTCTGATGGACGGCAAAGACGGTCTTACGCCCTCGGACATTGAAATAGCGCGGCAGTTGCGGGGTAAGAGTAAAAATGTATTTTACACCGCCAACAAAGTGGACGGCGAGCGCCATGAAGAACTGCTCACCGAATTCTACCGGTTGGGCATCGATGCGTTTTATCCGATCTCCGCTCAGCACGGGTTAGGCGTGGATGAACTGCTGGCCGTTCTGACAGAAGATTTCCCCAAAGTCGTTGAGAGTAATGAGGAGGGGGATAAGCCGATTGCCGTGGCGATTGTCGGCAAACCCAATGTGGGCAAATCATCGCTGATCAATCTGATTTGCGGTAAGGAAAGAAGCATCGCCAATCCCACGCCGGGCACAACACGCGACGCCGTTGACACCATCGTTAAAGTGCATGGCAAACAATACCTGATGATCGACACGGCGGGAATTCGCCGGAAAAACAAGATCAGCCTGACCTTGGAAAAATACAGCGTCGTCCAAGCGCTCAAAACGATCAACCGTTGCGATATCGCCCTGGTGTTGATTGACGCGGAAGAAGGCATCACCGAACAGGACGCCAAAATTGTCGGTCTGGCTTACGAACGCGGCAAGGCCTGCATTATTATCGTCAACAAGTGGGATAAAATCGAAAAAGACAACGCCTCTGTGGGCAAGTTTGTCGAAAAAATTCACGATGAAATCAAGTTCATGGATTACGCGCCCATCCTTTTCATCTCGGCACTGACCGGC
>CAIVDK010000191.1 GCA_903904655.1 uncultured delta proteobacterium
CCTCGCCCTGATCATAGGCGTTGCGGACTGCTTTGGACATGGGGAATTTGACTTCAGGGTGCATGGAAATACCAGCTTATTCATTGGAGATGTTAATAGGGGTGTTTATTTAACGAAAGAATCCCAAACTGTAAAGGAAAAATATTTTTGCCACGCTTGCAAAGCCTTTTTAACTTGAAAATTAAGCGCTTAAATGATAAATGCCGCGAAAGTATTGAAGGTAGGTTTTATTATGCAGGCTATGCTACCGGGAAAAGAAAATAAGCACGAGAGTTTGTGTGAAGAACTATTGCGGGAACAAGCGGCTGTTTTGAGCCGGGCTGGCTTTGCCGTGGAAGATGCGCTGGAAGTGCTCATGAAGATCAACCGGCAGATTGAACAAAAAATCGAGCATCTGCGAATGGTTCAAAACCCTGGTTTCGGTCAGGGAAACATGAGTAATAAACAGTCGATATTTGAAGAAATTAATATGGTCATTGATCAATTCAATACAGCATGTCAAAAAGCCGAAATCCAATACTATTATTTGATTGTGACTCGTGAAGCCCTGGGGCTCAGAAGGCATGAAACAGTTCGGCAACTCTACCAGATTCCTTCGAAAAAGAAAAAGATGCAGGCTATTTAATGGACAGATACAAAAAGCAGCGCACTCGGATGGTGGAGACGCAAATTCGGGCCCGTTCAATCAGCGATGCCCATGTATTAAAAGTGATGGAAGCTATCCCGCGTCATCTTTTTGTAGATGAAGGTTTGATTGATCAGGCATACAGCGACAACCCGCTGCCCATCGGAGAAAAACAAACCATATCTCAACCGTATATTGTTGCTTTGATGACACAGGCTCTGGAATTAAAGGGCCGGGAGCGTATCCTGGAAATCGGCACAGGGTCGGGTTATCAGACAGCGATTTTAGCTAAGCTGGCTGATCGAGTTTTTTCTATCGAACGGGTGGCCACCCTCGCAACACGTGCGCGAAAGATTCTGGACAGGCTTAGCTGTTATAATGTTGCCATTCGTGTCGGTGACGGCTCATACGGCTGGAAAGAGGAAGCGCCGTTTGATGCGATTATTACGACAGCCGCCGCCCCACAGGTTCCACAATATTTGGTCGAACAGCTTGCCCCGGGCGGCAGACTTGTTGTTCCGGTTGGCAGCCGCGAGGTGCAGACTTTGTATAAATTAGTTCGCTCTGCGGAAAATCCGGCTGAAATAAAGAAAGAAGACCTGGGTGGCTGCCGCTTTGTCAGTCTGATTGGGGAGAGTGGGTGGAAAGAATGATCCGGCACGCTGGTTTTCGTAGAGGCCGATATATTTTTGCGTGCTTTCTCCTGATACTCTTTGCTTTGCTTTTGATGATTTCCTGCTCCGGGCCTCAGGTGCAAAAAAATAGTCAGGCAAAGGGTGTTTATCATATCGTCAAGAAGGGTGAAACGGCTTACAAGATTGCCCGTGCTTATTCGATCAGTTTGCAGGATTTGGTAGAAGTCAATAACATTATGGATGTCTCCAGTATCCAAGAAGGTTCAGTCATCTTTATCCCGGAGGCAGATCAGGCAATCGACGACGTGATGGCTCACGCCAAGACGCCCCGCGCTGATGCAAAACGAGAAAACGGATCAACGGAGGAAAAGCTTCTTGAACATGCAAAACCGTCTAAACCTGTTGATATGCCGCCCGCTGCGGAGAAAACGCCTCTTTCCCAACCGTTATCTCCCGAAGTAGTTGCCGCAGCCGCTGGCATGCCTAAGGCTTCGGCTGAAAAAAATAAACCGGGAATAGAAGAAAAACTGCCGATAGCGGAAAAGAAAGATGAAATAAAGCTGGGGAAAAGCATGTTTATCTGGCCTGTCAAGGGAACCGTGAAAACCCCTTTTGGGATTCAGCCAAACAAAACATACCACAACTGGATTAAAATTGTGTGCCCCGCGGGAGCGCAGGTTAAGGCTGCAGCCTCCGGAACCGTCATTTTTTCTTCAAGCTTACCACCCTTCGGGGAAACGATCATTATTCGTCATCCGACTGATTTTGCTACAGTATATACCCACCTCAAGAAAAGATCCGTTAAGGCGGATCAGAACATTAAAAGAGGCGAAGTTATTGCTTTAGCCGGAGAAAAAGACGATATTGGGGATACGTATATCAATTTCGAAATCCGCCTCAAAGGTAATAAACCGCGCAATCCCTTATTTTACCTGCCATAATTAACTGTCTCCTTGCCGACAAATAAATTTGCACGCGTGGCCATTGATTTTGCATTTCCTAAGTATTTCAGTAAATTGCATTAATCATTGACTAAATGCATAATTAGTGCTATCTTGACACCTTATTATAGAAAGGCAGGGAAATATACAATGTTTAAAGTAGGGGATTTGGCGGTATATCCGGCACAAGGTGTCGGTGTCATTGAAGCTATTGAAAATAGAGAGGTTATGGGAAAGAAGCAGCCTTTTTATGTAATGAAAATTATGGGTAACGGCATGAAGATCATGATCCCGACGACATCGGCCAAGGCTGTGGGGCTTCGCGAAGTCATTCTGGAGAAGGAAATACCCAGAGTGTATGAAATTTTGCGCAATAAAGATGTCACCATCGATAAGCAAACCTGGAACAAGCGCTATCGTGAGTACCTGGAGAAGATCAAAACCGGTTCTGTATTTGAAATTGCCAGTGTTTTGCGGGATTTGTTTATCTTAAAAAGCGATAAGAATCTTTCCTTCGGAGAGCGGAAGATGATGGACACCGCTAAAAATTTGCTGGTTAAAGAAATATCTGTGGCCACTAATGCGCAAGAAGCAAAAGTCGAACACGATTTGCAGATGATTTTTACGGTGCAATAGCGGTCTATAATTTGTTCAATAATTTTATGCTCTTTGAAAAATAAAAATAGGACGGGATCAGCTTTCCTTGATCAGGGAAAAAATGAGGCCTCCATATTATTTAAGAAGCATTTTAGGTGTTTATTGATATATATATGACATTTATATAATTTTATAGAAAGGAGGTGACGCAATTGATCGTAAGAGCAATATTAGTTTTAGCCTGTTCGATTAGCGGTTATTTTATCGCTTACTATATGCTGGCAGCGACAAATTCGTATGCTATTTTTCAGGCAATTGTCGGATTTATTATAGGTTTAATAGTTGCGCTGCTGGTCATCAGGGTTGAAAAGGATATCCGCAAGCTATCCCTGAGAATAATCGCGGGCGGTGTTATCGGTATGGTCATTGGTTTGCTGATTGCGTTAATTCTTGGTTTTGGCTTGAATATGGTCATCAAGATTACGCAGAATCAACAGGTTGTTCCCTGGATTTATCTTCTTCTTACTGGTATTTTAGGTTATCTTGGATTAGTTCTCGGGTCAAAAAAGGTGGAAGAGTTCAATTTTCGTGGTGTTGAAGGCAAGAATTGTGTTGATAACCGCTTGCTGGATACCAGCGTTATCATTGACGGAAGAATTGCAGATATTTGCGATACCGGTTTTATGGATGGAGAACTGATTGTTCCGCGTTTTGTTCTCAATGAATTGCAGTTTATTGCGGATTCGTCTGATTCGATGAAACGGTCAAGAGGCCGGCGGGGATTGGATATTCTCAATCGCATGCAGAAAAGCTCCTCAATAAACATTGAAATCGTTGAACAGGATTTCCCGAAAATAAAAGGCGTGGACGGCAAACTCGTGGCTCTGGCCCAGAAAATAAATGCCAAACTCATGACCAACGACTACAATCTTAATAAAGTTGCAGAGTTGCAGGGTGTGCGGGTGCTGAATGTCAATGAGCTTGCCAATGCGATGAAGCCGGTGGTTTTGCCCGGAGAGCAGATGCTGGTTAAGATTATTCGTGAAGGTAAGGAACAGGGGCAGGGTGTCGGTTACCTGGATGACGGAACCATGATTATCGTGGATAGCGCGCAGAAAATGATTAATATGAATGTTGAGGTTGTCGTCACAAGCGTGCTGCAAACAACGGCTGGCCGGATGATTTTCACGGAATTGAAAGAAGCCGCCGAAAAAAAGAGTATTAATTAATAAAACAAATTTCTGTTGTCTTTTTTGGCCGGAAAGAAATACCTTTGGCGAACGGGCCCGGGAAAATAGTTTTCCGGGCCCGTTTTTGTTTTGGAGTTGTTATGAATACAGTAGCGATCATTCCCGCCGGTGGTTCCGGCAAAAGATTGGGCGCCGACGTCGCCAAGCAATATCTTTCCCTGAGCTCCCTGCCTGTGCTGGTTCATACACTCCATGTATTTCAGAAATCCGGGATTACTGATGATGTTATCCTGGTTGTGCCGCAAGATGATTTGGTATTCGTCCGGGAACAGATTGTTGAAAAATACGGTTTGACAAAAGTATCCACCGTTGTAAAAGGAGGCTCTCAGCGTCAGGATTCGGTCCGTAATGGTCTTGAAGCTATTGTGAATCCATGCGATGTTGTGATCGTCCATGACGGTGTACGTCCGTTTGTAACGGAAGAAATGATTGATCGGGTTGTGAAAGTGGCGATCGAAGAGGGAGCCGCATCCATCGGTGTTCTGGCTAAAGATACGATCAAGGAAACAACCGGTGAAAATATCGTGGCGGCAACATTACCTCGCCAAAATTTATGGCAGACGCAAACGCCTCAGGCTTTCCGATATGACCTTTTATGCCGGGCGTATGCAGCGGCGGAAAAAGACCATTATTATGGAACCGATGACGCGTCTTTAGCTGAGCGAATGGGGATGAAAGTCCGAATGATCGCCGGTTCATATGAAAATATAAAAATTACGACGCCGGAAGATTTAGTTATAGCGGAAGCTTTAATGAAAGAAAAAATGAAGGAACAGACCATTTATCGGAGCGGGCTGGGCTATGACAGCCATCGACTTGTTCCGGACAGGAAACTGATCCTGGGCGGCGTTGAAATTCCCTTCGATCGCGGATTGCTGGGGCATTCCGACGCCGATGCGCTCCTGCACGCAGTCTGTGACGCACTTTTAGGCATGGCCGGTTGTGGAGACATCGGCAGGCATTTTCCCGACAACGACGAAGCTTATAAAAATATATCCAGCCTCATTCTTTTAGAACGGGTGAAACAAATCATCGAGGCCAAAGGGATGATTGTCCATAACATTGACGTCACGGTCATGATGGAAAGGCCCAAGCTCGCGCCCTATGTCGGGGTGATGGCAGCCCATATTGCGATGGCTTTAAATATTTCAGAGACAGCCGTCAATATCAAAGCTAAAACCAATGAAGGCATGGGTTTTGTCGGCCGCGAGGAAGGCGTGGCCGTGCTGGCCATCGCCAATGGTATGGAAAGGATCAAGAATGGTTGACAAGCCAAGAGTTCGATTCGCACCGTCACCCACCGGCGAACTGCATGTAGGCAATGCACGCACCGCTTTATTTAACTGGATGTTTGCCCGTCATCACGGCGGCAGTTTTGTATTGCGTATAGAAGATACGGATGAAGCCCGCAGTGCTCTTTCCTATCAGATCAACCTGCTCAATGATTTGAAATGGTTGGGACTTACAGGGGATGAAGGGCCGGGGAAAGGCGGAGAGTATGGACCCTACAAGCAGAGTGAGCGACTGGAGATATATGCGGATCATCTGAAAAAGCTGATTGTCGCGGATCTCGTGTATCCTTGCTACTGCACGGAGGAAGAGCTCGAAGAGGAACGTCAGGCGCTGATTCTGAGCAAACGCATGCCGCGTTACATGGGAAAATGCCGCAATCTGAACTCTCAGCAGCGCGAGGCGCTTGTGGCGCAGGGCCGAAAGCCATCCTACCGTTTTAAAGTGCCGCAGGTCACTATCGAGTTTAACGATCTGATTCGCGGGACGATCAAATTTGAGGGTGAATCCATTGGCGATTTTATCATCGTCCGCTCCAACGGTATGCCCGCCTACAATTTCGCGGTGGTGATTGACGATCATCTGATGGCGATGACGCATGTCGTCCGTGGAGAAGATCATCTTTCCAACACAGCCTTGCAGATTATGCTTTATCGGGCTTTCGGGTTTGAACCGCCGGCTTTCGCCCACCATTGTCTGATCCTGGGCAAAGACCACGCCAAGCTCAGCAAGCGTCACGGTTCCGTGTCCGTGGGTGAATTCCGCAAACAGGGATTTTTACCCGAAGCTCTTATTAATTATTTAGCGCTGCTGGGAAGCTCTTTTACCGGCGGGCGGGAAGTGCTCTCTCAGATGGAGATGGTTGAAGCATTTTCACTGGAACGCGCTTCCAAAAGCGGCGCGGTCTTTGATGAAGAAAAGCTCCGCTGGCTCAACGCCATTTATATTAGAAGCCTGGCTACTGATGATTTAATAACGAGGCTTCATCCGTTTTTGCTCGAGTCTGGTTATCTGCCGGAAACACTGGATTCTCAGTGGTTTAAGAATGTGATCGAAACCGTTAAAGATGAATTGATAACACTGTCTGACATTGGCGAGCACATCGATTTGTTTTTTGATGACCGTTATGAAATTACGTCTGACGCAAAACAGATTCTTGATGCCGAAAACGCGCGGGAAGTGATCAAGTCTTTTGGCGAATATCTGGAGCACGCTTCAGGTTCGTCGCAGGAAATATATGCCGCAGCGATAAAACATGCCAAAGAAAAATCCGGCGGCAAAGGCAGAAATTTATTTATGCCTGTCCGGGTAGCTCTCACCGGTAAAGTCAAAGGTCCGGAACTGGATAAGATCTTTGCAATTCTGGGTAAGGATTCCGCTTGTAAAAGGTTGAAGCGGACGGATCATTGGATTTCCGAAAACATGAAGGGATGAAAACGCCTATTAGCCTGTTTGCCGTTGGTAAATATTTTTTGTTTAGGATGATATTCAGGCACAAGGGAGCCGCCCTGTGCTTTTGTCTGGTTTTTTCTGTTTTTTGGGGTTTATGCTTGTCTCCTGCGGTTTGGGCTGCCGATCAACCGTTGCAGGAGTTGAGACAATTTCTCGGGACACTGGAGCAACAGAACGTGCGGTATGGCTGGCAGGATATTAAACCTGACAGGATCCCCTGGGAATATCACCGGACATCAAAGAATAATCATCCCCTGATTTTTGCGCATTTTGGCAAACCGTCAAGCAATTGTATTTTATTTTTAGGCGGGGTGCATGGTGATGAATTGCCTGCGGTTTATCTTATGTTTAAGCTGGCGCATTATATTCAAGATCATCCCGAAATTGTCCAGGATAAATGTATCGTGATTGCACCGCTCGTGAATCCTGATGGATATTTGGCCCCATCGCCCACAAGAGTTAATGCCGCTGGTGTGGACATCAATCGAAATTTCCCCACAAAGCGTTGGCATCCCGACGCTCATCGCCAGTGGCTGGAGAAAGGAAAAAATAATCGGCGTTACTACCCGGGATTCAAAGCGGCCTCCGAGCAGGAAACGCTCTTTCAGGTTGCGCTCATCAAACGATTTAAACCGCAGAAAATTTTGAGCGCTCATTCCCCGCTGAATTTTTTTGATTATGACGGGCCGTCGTCCAATCTGAACTCTTTTGAACAGTGGATGGAAAAAATATCTAAAGAAGCTAATCATCCACTGAAAAAGTTCGGCTATTATCCCGGTTCTCTGGGAAACTATGCCGGACACGAACGCAATATTTTTACACTGACGTTGGAGCTGCCCACGTCCGATCCAAAACTGGGCGACGAGTATTTCCGTAAATTCCAACCCGCATTTCTGAAATTCATCAATTTACCGGTCACAGGAAGGCCACCTTTTATAAGATTGCTAAAAAGCGATAGGTGATCAATACATGCCTTCAGTTGACCGACATGGGCTACTCACCTTCGGCCAGTTGTTCTAACGCTTTGTGATCCAGAATGGTGATGGTACGGCCTGCTGTTGCGAGGATACCGTCAGTGGCCATTTTTCTTAGGGCGCGGGAAAGTGCCTCGGGTGTGGCACCCAGAATCTTGGCCAGTTCCCGTTGTGAAATCGTCAGTTCCACAGAAGATTTCTTATCTGCGGCATCCTTTGGTAACGCATGGCGCAGGAAAGATGCCAGCCGTCCGGGGATTTCTTTTAAAGCGAGGGATTCGATGAGCGTCATGGAATCCTTGAGGCGCTGGGATAGGATCTGAATGATGTTGAACAGGAGCGCTGGTTCTTGTCTGGCTACTGTTTCCATGACGGTGCCGGGAATTAAAAGAACCGAACTTTCTTCAATGGCCATCGCGGATGCCGGAAAGGACTCCGTCGCAAAAGCTGTACAAAGCCCAAATGGATCTCCCGGTCCGAGCAGTTGCAGCGTCTGTTCTTTGCCTTCCGCTGAACTTCTATAGAGTTTTAACTGTCCGGAGACGACCACATGAAATGACCGGATCGGATCGGTCTCGCCGATGACCATCTCACCTTGCTTAAATGTTTTGTGAGTTGCCTGCCTTGCCAGTAAGTTTAATTTTTCTACAGATATTCCCGCAAACAGGCCAATATCCTTTATTTGCTCAGTGACATCCATGTGTAAAATATATTCTCCCAGGTTGATTTGGATCAATGAAACTTTCATTATCAGGTTGTATTTATGAAGACAAAAACTAGTTGTTTTTACCACAGACGGAAAAGAGAAACAAAATAAATTATCAATAAGGAGAAACCAAAATGAATTCGGAATTTGTGAAGTGCGCGGAAGATATTGTTTTTCTAAATTTAGTGTTTTTCTCAATTTAGTGGACACAGGAAGAAACTGTACTATAATAGCACCAAAGGATTACATAACCCAACGTACATGAAAATAGGAGGGACTATCCCATGAAAGTGGAATAATGGATTCGCGCCATCGCCGGCATAGTAGGTTTGATTTCTGTCGGCTTGAGCTATTTCCACCACCGGTACTGGTTTTTCTTAACCGCCTTTGTTGGAATCAATCTCCTGCAGTTTGCCTTTACCAAATGGTGTTTGATAGAAGACATCCTCGAAAAACTGGGTGTGGCCAAGAAGTCTTAATTCAAACATGAATATCAGAGATCCACAGCAGAAAAACGATGAGGCCGATTGACGGATTTAGTTTTTATTTTTGGAGGATTTCGCGATGCAATCTCAGGTGTTATTTTTATTCCGACCAAAGATCACAATATCCCTACTGATGACGGGTCTGTTCCTTTTTATGCTGTTGATTCCGTCTGCCCGGGCGCAGGGGCAATTCCAGGAACGGCGGATGACCGTTATCGAGGCGGTGCAGACCGCCCTGGTTGAAAATCATGAAATCAAAGCCCTGCACAATGCTACCCAAGCCCAGGAAAAGGATATCGGTATTGCCCGCAGCTATCTTCTACCCAGAATATCCTTCGAAGAACGTTATCTCCGAACGAACAATCCTGTTTATGCGTTTATGTCCAGGCTCAATCAGGAACGTATTGTTGCTCAGGATTTCAACCCCGTTATCCTGAACAGCCCCGACGCCATTAACGACTTTCAGGCTTCCCTGACACTGGAACAACCCCTGTTCGCGAAAAAGGCCTATATCGGCCTCGGCATGTCCAAAATGGAGGCCAAGGCGAAGGGAGAGGAACTCACCAGAAAGCGTGAGGACATTGCCTTTCAAGTCGTCAAAGCCTGTCTGATGCTTTCAAGCGCCAAAGAATATGCCCGTGCTGTCGAGCAAGGTGTTGGAGATGTCCGGGAACACAAGCGCGTGGCGGACCTTCGTTATAAAAACGGCCTCGGTCAGTATGCCGACACTCTGCGCGCCGCAACCGCATTCATGGAGGCCCGGCAAAAAAAGAACATTGCAGACAAGTATGTCAATTTGGCCAAGCGCGGCTTGGGCCTGCTCTTGGCGACAACGGAATCGATTGATGTGGATGATTCCGCAATAGACCTTCCCGTCAATGATCTTACAACCTATGTGAAGGCCGCCGAATCGCGAAGTGATTTACGGGCGGCACAACTGCGGGGTGAGAACGCCGAACAGAATATCAAGATGGCCGAGGCAGCTTACTTCCCTAATATTGGCGTGGGAGGGACCTATCAGTTAAATGATCACAACCAGCCCTTCGGTTTCGAAGGAAAAAGCTGGCAGGTCATGGCTTTTCTGCGCTGGGATCTTTTCGATGGAACGAAGCGGGAATATGAACGGGCGAAGGCCAAGCACCTGGCCTTACAGGCTCAGGAACAAGTGTCGGCCATGAAAAAAGGCGTCTCCTACAGGATTTATGAAGCTTACATGAATGTGGATGAGACTCGGAAGAATATCGAGCTTACCCGGGAAGCTTTGAAAACGGCGGAAGAAGGGACAAGGCTTTTTAAGGTGCGCTATGAGAACGGTTTTTCTCCCCTGGCCGATCTGCTGAATGTTCAGTCCAGTTTGGAGCAGGCGCGGGCAGGCCTTGTGGAGCGCGAAAATGCCTACAAAGTGGCATTGGCGACACTGAGCTTTGAGAGCGGAACGATTCTGAATGATCTGAAAATCGATAAAGAAAATTCCAAGATGGAGAAAAAACCATGAAAGAATGGAATCATCGCAGGTTTATAGTATCCTGTATTTTAATGGCAATAATCATGCTCGCCGCTCTGATTATCGGCTGCAAAGGCAATGCGGAAAAAGAAGCGATCAAACGGCCCGAGATCGCAGGCGTAACGGCAACTCCTGTTTCTTTGTCGACAGTGGACGAGGTCTATGAGGCCACGGGCACCGTCCGATCCGACCGCACCAGTACGGTTGCCGGTAGGGCTATGGGCGTTGTCATGTCCCTCCCTGTGCGGGAAGGCGACACCGTTAAGGTCGGGCAAGTGCTTTTGATTATCGATGACCGGGACGCAGCCCAGCGGGTACATGCCGCCAACATGGCTGTGGAGTCGGCCAGACATAACAAATCTTTGGCGGAAATAACCTGGCAGCGTTATAAAAATATGTATGATGAGAAAGCCCTTTCCCGTCAGGAGATAGATCAGATTGAGACCCAGAAGAAAGTTGCGGAATCGGAATATGAACGGACAATGGCCATGGCCCAGGAAGCCAAAACCTATCTGTCTTTTACCCGGGTTACGGCTCCTGTTTCCGGAAGAGTTACGGAGAAGCGCATTGATGCCGGCAGTATGGTAAGCCCAGGCGTGCCCCTGCTGGTTATTGAAGGCGGTGGTGGTTCTTATATCGAAGCATCCGTCGACGCCGGTCTTGGGGACAAGGTAAAAACTGGTATGACCGTGGAAGCGGTGGTCGAAACGATGAAGCATCCTCTTCAGGGAACAATCCGGGAAGTTTTTCCCTCCGTTGATCCCCTCTCCCGGACTTTTACGATTAAGGTGGGGCTAAAGGACGCCCGGCCCCGAAGCGGATTGTTTGCCCGCATAAGGATTCCTGTTGGTAAAAGGGAGGCGATTCTAGTTCCGAATCAGGCTATTGTTCGAAAGGGGCAACTGACGGGTGTTTATGTCGTGGATGGTCAAAGCATTGTCATCTATCGCCTGATCCGCACAGGGAGCACCACAGCCCAAGGAACGGAGATTCTGTCCGGCCTGACCGTGAACGACCGTGTTATTCTGTCTGGCATTGAACAGATAACGGACGGCGATGTATTGGCGGGAGGCAAAACGAAATGACAGGAATCGGGATTTCCGGAAAAATTGCCAGGGCCTTTATCAAGTCGAAGCTGACGCCGCTGCTTGTCATTGCCGCACTTCTCCTCGGTGTCTTTGCCGTCATTGTGACGCCCCGGGAGGAGGAGCCGCAGATTGTCGTTCCCATGATTGATGTATTTGTCAGCTATCCCGGCGCATCGCCTAAAGAGGTCGAAGAGCGGGTGACAACCCCGATGGAGAAACTCCTCTGGGAAATCAAAGGAGTTGAGTATGTCTATTCCATCGTCAAGCCTGGTTCCAATATGACTATCGTCCGTTTCTACGTGGGCGAAAAAATGGAAGACAGCCTGGTGAAGCTTTACAACAAACTGATGTCCCATTACGACATCATCCCGCCGGGCGTTTCTCAGCCCATGGTGAAACCCAAGTCCATCGACGACGTCCCCGTTCTGACGCTCACCCTCTGGAGCAAAGAACCGCAATACACAGGCTATGAGCTCAGGCGAATTGCCACCGGATTATGCGGCGAACTCAAAAAAGACGCCAATGTATCGGAGTTCTCCATCATTGGCGGCCAGCGTCGCCAGATCAGAGTCACGATGGATCCCCAGCGTCTGCGGGCTTATCATCTATCGCCCTTTCAGATTATGGATCGCCTGGAGAAAGCCAACGTGGTCATTCCCTCCGGAACCTTTCCGGCGGGCAACCGCGAAACGATTGTAGAGACGGGCCGCTTCCTGAACAATGCACAAGACGCGGGCAATCTGGTTGTCCATGTATTTAACGGCCGCCCCGTATATCTCAAGGATGTGGCGCAAATCGCGGACAGGCCCGAGGAGGCGGCAAACTATGTCTTCATGGGCATGGGGCCTGCGGCTGCCAAAAAAGGACTAACAGGCGGTACCTATGGGCAATATGAAGCCGTGACGATTGCCATTTCCAAACAAAAAGGAGCCAACGCCAGCATCGTTGCCGATGAAGCTTTAAAAAAAGTGGAAGCGTTGAAGGGACCATTGATCCCGAAGGATGTTCAGGTGACCGTCACCCGCAACTACGGAGAGACGGCTAAAGACAAATCCAACGAGCTTTTGTATCATATGCTTCTGGCCACGATCTCCGTGATCATCCTCGTGGCGGTATTTCTGGGTTGGAGAGAGTCTATCGTCGTAGCCGTCGCCGTTCCGGTTACACTTGCGCTGACGCTTCTGATCAACTACCTCTATGGCTATACCCTGAACCGCGTGACGCTTTTTGCCCTGATTTTTTCCATCGGCATCCTGGTCGATGACGCGATAGTTGTTGTGGAAAATATCAACCGCCACTTCCGGATGCACAAGATCCAACCGCTCACGGCCGTGTATGCCGTAGATGAGGTGGGCAATCCGACCATCCTGGCGACGTTTACGGTTATTGCCGCTTTGATGCCCATGGCCTTTGTCTCGGGGCTTATGGGACCCTACATGCAGCCCATTCCCGTAGGCGC
>CAIVDK010000192.1 GCA_903904655.1 uncultured delta proteobacterium
GCCTCTATAACTGCCCTTGTACCGCACGACTAACGCCCTGACCTCATCTACCGGCGCACGTCGATGGGAGGCCTGTGTAAGCCGTTTATCATCCAGTCCCGAAATCCCGTTTTCTTCATAACGACCAATCTGGCGCCGAAATGTCCGGCTGCATACACCCAATATCTCCGCTGCTTCTTCCTGGCTTAATCGCCCTTTCTGCCATCCCCCATATGCCTCTTCAAATCGCATCCTCCGGATCTCCTGTAGTATCTCTGTCCGCTTCATCCGTCACCTCCAAAAGGTAACTTATGAACCGGACAGTTTATGTGCTACAGACCGGACATATTATTTGCTTCCTACACCTGTACAGTTTTCATTGACATACAAGTCCGAAATTCCTATACTACTTCCGAAAAATAAGAAGGTTTGTTCTCCGGGACATTGGCAAAAAATAATTTGACGTCGGGCAGAACAATGAAACTTAAACAATTTTTGAGGAATCTCTTCCCTCCCGGACAACCGTCCAGTCGAAAAGGCACGCCCCTTGGGCGTGTCATGCAGTTATCCGTATTGCTCCTTTTCGCAAGTACGTCCGCGCTGGCCGCATCGGATAGTGAAATCGCAAGAAAGTATATGGAGGAGCACCCTACGGTCCATAAGACCGTAGCGAAAGAATCCGACAGCGAAATCGCCCGGAAGTACATGGCCGAACATCCGCTGCCGATCGTAGAAAAGCCCTCTGTCATCGCACCCGCGATGGATCGGCCGGCGCCTATTGTAAAAAAGCCCGTTGTCGCCGCACCTGACGGTGACGTCGCCAGGGTCAAGACCTTCACAGGAACAGCATCGATTGTAAGGGCAAATAAAGTGCTCCCTGTGAACAGGGATGCGAAGCTCTATCAGGGCGACACCTTAAGGACCGGCAAGGACGGATCGCTTGGTATCATTTTCCAGGACAACACCCTCCTGTCGCTCGGTCCAAATAGCGCCGTGATCATTGAGGAGTTTTTATTCTCTCCGGCCCAGGGAAAGCTTTCCATTGTGACCAGGATGCTCACAGGCACGGCGGCCTATCTTTCCGGCGTGATTGCGAAACTCTCCCCCAAGTCGGTGCGGTTCCTCACCCCTGTGGGCAATGTGGGTTTTCGTGGGACAAAGTTCCTTGTAAGGATTGATGGGGAGGAACCACCCGACACAAAGCCTCTCGAGAGAAATGATAAAAATTTATCAAATGGACCCCAACCTCTCCTAGTGGGTAATTCGGAGGAAACACCATGAAATCAAAAACGATTTTCATAATCACCATCCTGGTGATGCTTTTCCTCACGGCCTGTTCTGCACCGAAGAAAAACCTCTTCGTCCTGATGCCCGACCCGGATGGCAAAACAGGTCAAATCGCAATTGAAAATCAGGGGGGAACTCTTTTGATTGACAAACCGGGACATGTGACAGAGGTCAAAAATTCGGCAACGGCGCCGGCGCCGTCCCGGCCGATAGAAGAAAAAGAAATTCAAAATATTTTCGGGGCGGCCCTCTCGGCGCAGCCGTTACAACCGGTCACATATATTCTCAACTTCAAAACCGGGGGTGCGGATTTGACGGAAGAGTCCGAAAAAAAACTGCCGGAGATACTCGCAACCGTTACCAAGAGAAAATCATCCGATATCAGTGTCGTCGGACACTCTGACACCGTGGGCACAAAAGCGTTAAACTATGAAATTTCCTTCAAGCGGGCGCAAAGGGTAAAAGAGATCCTTATTGGAATGGGCGCTGATCCCATTCTCATTTCGACCGATTCGCACGGGGAAGACAATCTGCTTGTCAAAACCCCGGACGAGGTTGCTGAACCGAAAAACCGCCGGGTCGAGGTGACGATACGATAGCTCTGAGGAGACCACGCTGTTGACGATTCCCACAATTTGGAAAACGATCCGCCACAGACCGGAAAAGGGCCGTCCCGCCATCGCAATCGCCAGCGCCCTTTTCACCGTCCTGCTGGCCCTGCTCTATTTATATCAGCCCGTTTTTTTTCGCTTCCTGGACGGTAAATCCTACGATACGATTCTGATGTCCAGCCCACTGGACACGGTCGGAATATCTGACACACCCGCCATCATCGACATTGATGAAAAAAGTCTGGTCAAATACGGCCAATGGCCATGGCCCCGTTATCGCGTCGCCCTGCTGCTGGACAGACTGATGGCGCTGGAACCCGCAAGCATTGGTCTTGACACGGTGTTCGCCGAACCGGACCGGACCTCTTTTGCAATCCTAAAGAAGGAGATCTATCGCGATCTCAACATCACCGTGCCGACGGAACATGTGCCGCTTACACTAATGGACAACGACAAGACTCTCGCTACAACCCTTGCACGGGGCCCTTGCGTATTGGGATACAAGTTTACCTTTCCCGAACAAAAATCCCCCCTCAACGACTGCCTGCTTCATCCCCTGAACGTTGCGGTCATCAGGGATGACGGCGGGGCGGGGAACCTTGGCCATGTTCTCTTTCAGGCCCGTGATGTGATCTGCAACCTCCGCCCCCTTGCAGAAAATGCGGTTTCTTCAGGATTTTTCAACGTCATCCCCGATGATGACGGCGTTTTAAGGCGTGTTCCGCTGCTCATGGAGTACAACGGAAAAACCTACCCCAGCCTCGCCCTGGCAACGCTGATCCAGGCAAAGGGGATCAAACAGGCCTATCTAAAAATCACCCCCGCAGGCGTTGAATCCCTGCGCCTGAATAATATGGTGGTCCCTTTGGACGCCAAAGGCAATCTGCTGATCCATTATCGGGGTAAAGGTAAGACATTTCAATATTTTTCGGCGGCAGATATTCTTGAAGGGGGTGTGAAGAAAGAGCAGATACAGGGGCGGATCGTTCTTCTCGGCACATCGGCGGCAGGGATTACGGATTTTCACGCGACCCCTGTCGATACCGTCTTTCCCGGGGTTGAGGTCCATGCCACCGTGATCGACAACATGCTCAAAAATTCTTTTTTCTCCAGGCCCAGTTGGATTCCCGGGTTGGAACTGATGCTGGTCATCGCCGCAGGACTATTCTCTGCCCTCCTGCTCCTCCGGACCGGCGCCCTCTGGAACATTTTTTTTCTCGGTCTCGGCGCGGTAGGTCTCTGGCAGGGTTCTCGATGGGCACTCCATGATCTGGGCATCTTCATCTCCCCGGTCGTCCCCCTTATTGCCCTGGGAAGCAATTTTTCCTTTGTTACCTTGCTTAAGTACTGGCGCGAAGAGCGGGAAAAAAAGGCGCGGTCCAAGGAACTGATGCTCACCCAGGACTTCACAATCCGGTGCCTCGCTTCCTTAACCGAATGCAGAGACAGTGAGACCGGCGGACACATCCTCCGCACCCAACGCTATGTTGCCGCCATATGTGGTCAACTGGTAGGCCATCCCAATTATAGCGCCGCCCTGGACAGCGAGACGATCGAACACCTCTACAAATCTTCAACCCTTCATGATATCGGTAAGGTGGGGGTGCCGGACCATATCCTCCTCAAGCCCGGCAAACTGACCCCGGAAGAATTTGAAGAGATGAAAAAACACACCACATACGGCCGCGATGCAATTCAGCGGGCGGAAGAGAAATTCGGGACCGGCAAAAACAGTGAATTTCTCCGTCTTGCCAAAGAGATTGCCTATACCCATCATGAGAAATGGGACGGCACCGGGTACCCGAAAAAGCTGAAAGGGGATGAAATCCCCATTTCCGGAAGAATCATGGCCCTGGCAGATGTTTATGATGCCCTGATCTGCCAACGGGTATACAAACCCCCCTTCACCCATGAAGAGGCCGTCGCCCTGATCGTTCAACTGAAGGGGGTGCTCTTTGATCCTGGCGTGATCGTTGCGTTTCTCGAAGTTCAAGAAGAGTTCCAGAAAATCTCGATCGAGCTGGCGGACAGCGAAGGGCATCACGAGATAGTTTGATGTCTGCGCCTCTATCCGGACAAGTCCCGCCTGCAGAAGCTTGTCTTTAAGTAGGTGTGTACCTCCTCAAATTTCTTTTGACATACACGTCTCTCTGTCTTATGATTCCGTCATGAAAATCAGAATTATTTTTATCGGCTTGTTATGGGTCATTGCTTTTTTAGTTTTGTCGGGCTGCCAACAAAAGCGCAGTGCTGTTGTGATTGACCACAAGGAATACCAAAAAGATTATACTCGCCCCTTGCCGCCGGGCGAACTGGCCCTTCGAAAAATTACCGATCCCAGCCAGATTCCCGACTTCACACTGGCCTTCTCTGATCTGGACGGACTGCTTGCAGCCATTACCAACAGTCTGAACTACATGGCCAAACCATCGAGCAAAAAATTCTATCCTTATGGCGACATCACCCATGAACATGCGGTAAGAAGTCTGCGGGAATTGAAAATACTTGTTGCTTCGGGATTGTCGCCCCGGCAGTTGAACAAGGTTTTGCGGGAAAGATTTGATACGTATATTTCGGTCGGCTGCGACAGCCAGGGAACCGTGTTGTTTACGGGATATTATACGCCGATTCTTGATGGTTCGCTCACACGCACAGACCGTTTCAAGTATCCTTTATACAAGTCGCCTGATGGTCTGATCAAAGGCCCTGACGGGACGATTCTAGGCCAAAAGGGACTCGACGGCCGGATCCAAAAATACCCAAGCAGACAGGATTTACAAAATTCCAACATCCTTGCCGGCAATGAGCTTGTATGGCTTGACAACGCGTTTGAGGTTTATATCGTGCATGTGCAGGGTTCGGCCAAAATTCGGATGCCGGGCGGACAGATCGATACGATCGGCTATGACGCTCATAATGGCTGGGAGTACGAAAGTATCGTGCATAAAATGATAGCGGATGGAAAGCTTGCCTCAAAAAATATCAATCTTAAAGCCATGATTGATTATTTTAAGGCCCATCCTGATGAAGTCGATCTGTATATTAATAAAAATCCCCGATTTGTTTTCTTCAGGTTCGAAAAAGGCGACCCCAAAGGTTCTATTAATGAGCCGGTCACGCCGTTTAGAACGATTGCAACGGATAAGAGTATTTATCCCAGGGCGATGTTTACCTTTGCCGCGGTTGATCTGGAAAGGCCTGTAGGGTTTGCGCTGGATCAGGATACAGGAGGCGCTATCCGGGCCGCGGGCAGATGCGATGTGTATATGGGCGTTGGCGACCGTGCTGGTGAACTTGCCGGCGGAACATACCGCGAAGGGCGGCTTTATTATCTGTTTATCAAATAGAAGGGGATTAGGCTGTGGGCTATGCGGAATTAAAGACCGCGCAGATGATCCGATCGGAGCAGTTTTTCATCCCGACCGGCTAGAACCTTATCCACCAGAGCGATCATTTTTTGTTTATCTTTTTGAAGTGTGCCGGTAATGGGCAGATAATTTGAAGCATGAGTGCCGACAAATTTCAGATTATCCATGGTTATATTTTCAAAAATCTGTTTCATCTCGGCCAGGGTTTCAAAAGGATCCAGCAGCTGAAATTCGCCTTTCTGTATCTGACGGTAGAGAACCGTTCCCGGTACGGGTGTGACGGTGAGGGCAGCCAGATACTGGGGTTTTATCTCATTACAGATTTTGGCTGTGGCAAGCGCATGACGAACGGAGGCCTCGCCCGGGCCAGCCAGTCCCAGCAGAACCATGACGGACAAATTAATATCGGCTTCCACCAGCCGTCGGCCGGCCCGAAGCATTTCATCATACCCAACGCCTTTTTTTATTTTCCTGAGCAATTCATCATCTCCGGTCTCCACACCGATATAGGCCTTTGTCAGACCGGCAAGCCTTAGCGCGCGCAATTCCTCTTTTGATTTTGTTAAAGTGCTTTGCGGCCCCACATAGCTGCCGATATGGCGCAGCGAGGGGAAAGTCGAATAAAGCGCATCGATAATTGTAAGCAGTGTCTCCGTCTCGATGGCAATCGCGTCGCCGTCGCACAGGAATACTTTTTCCACATCGCCGTAGTAATCCCTGGCCATGCGGATATCTTCCAGAATCTCGGCGGTCTCACGCACACGATACTTCACGTCTTTATACATGCTGCAAAATGTGCATTGATTGTGAGAACAACCGATAGTGCACTGAAGCAGGTAGCTCGCGGCCTCGCTGAAGGGCCGGAAAATATTACCTTCGTATCTCAAATGATCCTACCTTCGTATCTCAAATGATCCTACCTTTACTTAATATTTTTTTCACACTGAAACAGGTCAGGTTTGGGGATGATCATCATTGCCTAAAGCAACCGCTCCGCGCCGGAGATCATAACCGTTGTTTTGATGGAACCCGGCAGCTCCCGGGTGAAAATAATCATAAAAGGAATTCGCCCGTTGGGAATCAACCGCTCATTGGAATTATCCCGGCCTCCCGATAAGGAGAGTCTTTTTAAAATTTCTTCTTCGGACAGGTTGGTGAGATCTTCATCGGTCAGAATATTTCCCGCATAGCTTATCCGCTCGCCCAGGACAATCGCATAGGCGTCCATCATCTCCGCCTTAACCCGTATGCGGGCAATGGAGAAATTCGCCTGATTGACCGCCGTTCCTTCAACAATTCGGATATTACCCAGAGTATAATTATTAATCACCCGCTGCCGGATATCCTGCAGCTTGACTTGCCCTGCCACAGACCGAGTGTCCTTATATTGGGAAACGCCGACATACTCACGGGCAATCTGTACATAGCGTTCACTCAACTGCGGGAAAACAACAAAACATACGATGACCGGTATCACGATAATAGCCAGAATCGTCAAAGTCCAGAGCGCACTCTTCCATAATCTGCTTTTTTTGCGAGCCGGGGGTGCGGGTTTTTTCGCAGAAGCCTCCTGGAGTTCGCCTGTCTCATCAAGGCTTTCAGACGCCGGTGAAAACTCAATTTCCGTAAGGTTCATGCCCGCTTGTTTCGCCGATTTGGATTTCGGTCGCAATGCGTCGCTTGCAGACTTTTCGGGAGTCAGGACCTCCTCAAGAAAGTTGGTTATATCTTCATCCAGAGTACTTCCGCCAACCGCAGCGCCTGCCGGTTCAAAAGCTAATCGGCCGGCTGTTTTTTCC
>CAIVDK010000193.1 GCA_903904655.1 uncultured delta proteobacterium
AGACTCTCTCCAACAGATCCTGAAAGCTCTCTGCCTCAGGTGGCCGGAAGCGGTCAATCTGTTTGCCACGTCTTTCAAATTCCAGGGGTACGGCTTCTCTAATCTCATCAAAGGACTTTCCATCCCACGTGCCCATATTGATTTCATTGAGTCGGTGATCAATTTGAATATTCTGTTCAGGGCAGATAAGCGCCGCTGTTTCTCGGCAACGTTTCAATTCGCTGGAATAAATAGCATCAAACCGAATCTCTGAAAATGCCTTCTGCCAGTCAAGGGCTTGTGCTTTTCCAACGTGATCAAGCGGAATATCTGCCCTGCTCCCAATAAAGCGCTTTTTTTCGTGACCCTCAATCTGACCGTGTCGCAGCAAAAATATTAGAGACTTTTCAGCCGAGTATAGACTGGATAGATCTTCCTGAAGCCGCTTCGATCCTGGCCTGTATGTGTCGAGTATTTTCATGTCGCCTTAAAATTTTGCTTCTGCCTTCCGGATTTTTTTCCATTTTTTCTTTAAATCGTCGTTCATAGTCCAGTTCCTGAGAGGCGCTGTTGCAGATTTTGTCTGCAAAATAGACAACCTGCTCTTCTGTGAGACAAGCAGTGAGGGGTGTGGCAAGATCTATATGCTGGGAGATAATATCCGCAACTTTGGGAAATCCAAGTGACAAAAGAAGTTGAGCGCCGGCATCCGCATGATTTTTTTCTTTCCGTTTAATATCATGGAGCAGCGCCCCGGCCATGATCAGGTTGCAATCAAGATCAATAGCAATACTCTGGAGCTGACGCTGCTTTGCCTGATTTGCCCCAACAGCCTCAGCCAGCCGCAGGGAAGTTTCAGCAACCAGTTGCAGATGGGCTTTTATGGTCTCTTCCCCTTCCAGGTATGCATTGATAATGGAAAGGCATTCCTGCCTGTCGGGAATATCTATTTTATTGTATTTTTCCTGGAGACGCTCATAGTCGGACTGAGTGTCCGCGTCCATCAGAATGGCGCGATCATGAACCTGTACAATTTTTTTCTGCCTCTGCCTGGAAATGAGATGGCCCAGATTTGAGTCAGCACCCAAAGAGAGAATCTCTGGAATAAGCCGGGCAGGAATCAGCGGGGGGTGGCCGTCTTCCCCGTCAAATTTAGGAATGATAATCTTGCCTGAAGTTATTAAATCGTCAGAAATATCAGCAAAAGAAGCCATCAGAGCATGAATTGTTGCTGGTCGAATCAGGGGAATATCCGCGGGCAAGAGAAAAAAACCGGCGCTCAGAGGGGAGAGCGCCCGAACTCCTGTCTGGATAGAACTCAGCATGCCGGTTTTGAAATTCGGATTAAAAACAGCTTTTGCGCCAGCCTGACTGATCTGCGGCTCGATCATTTCATTATTGTGGCCGGTGACGACAATAATGTCTTCAATTCCGCACTGCCTAAATAAAAGTATCACCTTTTCAATCAGGGTATAGCTGCCCAGCTTCAGCAGGGGTTTATACTGTTCAAATCGTGTGGACATTCCTGCTGCCGGAATAATAGCGGATAGATGAAGGGCGGAGTCTGCCATTACCCGCGCCTGACTTTGATAATCTCGCCAATAATGCTCACGGCAATCTCTGCCGGAGTTTCTGAATTGATGTCCAGACCAATAGGCGAGTGAACACTGGAAAGGGTCTCTCTGGAAATTCCCTTTCTTTCAAGATTGGCATAAATTTTATCACGCT
>CAIVDK010000194.1 GCA_903904655.1 uncultured delta proteobacterium
ATTGTCTTATTCCTTCCATTAATTTGCTATTTCGAAACATCCCTTGCGCATCACATTTTGTTTGTCAATATTTTTCTCTACTCATTTAGTCAATAAAACATCAACCTAATCCAAAACACGAGACTTCGATCCGTAACAAAATAATTCACGCGGGCCGACCATAAATGTCGACAACACACCTCACTTTTTCTTGGCATAATTTTGATGGCAACTATCCCTTGACAATAAAAAATGACGGTCTTATAGTTCAACCATACAGAAACTATGTCTCAATAAAGTTTGGAGATTCATTTACGGCAGAGGCGGGCAAGGCGGTAAAAGTCTTTGCCGATAGTATACTTTCCGGAGTGCAACAGTTTAACCCGGCTTCCATTTCAGAATGGTGGAAGGAGGTACCATGAAACACTTAATGCTCAATGCCCGCAGTATGCAGCGGCATGTTTTGCCGATTACTTTCATTGGTCTATTGATGGTCTTTTCTCTTTTTGTACCCATGCAGGTAAGGGCACAGCGGGCGTCAATTGATTGTGAAGCATCAGCGAAAGCTTATCGGTTGCAAGGGATCCCTTGTTACTGTAAAAATGGAGAGATAGTTTGCGATCAGCCTTCCAGCAAGTCATCAGGATCGTCAAAAAAACCCTCCAAAAATTCCAGTAGCCTCTCCACGAATAATCAAATCAAGCTGCAGTTGTTCCAGGGTGTGCTGGATGGGGTGATGCAGGGGTCCGGAAATAATGCAGCAGCCCAACAGCAAAAAGAGGCGCAGCAGGAGGCCGAGCGTCAACAACAGTTTCAAAGAGCGCAGAAGCAAAGGATACTGGAGCTTGAGCGACAGAAGAATTTTGCAGAGAAAAAGGATCAACTCCTGGGAAATCTCAAGGGCTCCAGTACGGGGACCCTTGGGCTGAAACCACTTCCGGAACCTTCTGACGTCGGCGGCGCTACCCCCTTCTTTGGCATTGCTATGCCGGTCAGTCCCGAAAATGACCCGAACGTGGTCGACCTGAGCGGCAAGAAAGGTATTGTTGACCCCAACGACCCCAGCCTCGGTTATGGTGAAGTACCAGAGGGGAGGAAGATAGCTCCAACGGGGATAGAGGTTATCAACAGCATTAATGCCCTGGCAAAGCAGCAAGGGTGGAACGCTGAAAAGATAAAACGATTGAACAAGTCACTGTGGAATCTGGATCTGGCCGATAAAGATTATTTAGTGGGGACAGTCACCGAGGTCACGAAAGTCTGGGATGACGTGGAAGCCCGAAGCCTGGATAAGATCCTTGCCTGGGACGTATCTCAGGGCCAGGGGCCGACCCTCCCGGTGGGAGCAGGTAAGCAGTCTCACGAGGATTGCACCATTTTTGCCCTGGCCAATGCTGCTCGCCTGCCTTACGGGTTCGTAGCCGCGCGGGCAACCGATATCATTCGAGAGGCCGGATATCGCAGCGCCGGAGAGAAGGCGGATCCTCAGAAAACCATAGAGACTAAAGGACTTAATGGCGGTGAAGTGACTATGCTGGCGGAAACCTTTGGCCGGGCTGAGGTGGTGCCACCTGCCGCCTTTGCCGATACGCTCAAGCAGGGTAGGCCAGTTCTGGTAGCATTGGTGCAACCTCCGCGTGATCCTGATTCTAATAGCGACCCGTTGCCTCGACACCAAGTTGTGCTGACAAAGACCTTTCTCCATCAAGGGGCAAAATGGTATGAGATGATGAATTCCAACCAGAGCTCTTGGCAGCGGCAATACATGAGCGAAAAGGAGCTTAAGACTATTCTCTGTGCAAATGGGGTGGCTTACAGTCCGGAACCTGGAACCGTTGTCAAACCGCTAAAGTGAGAAAATCAATTATCAGGTAATTCATCCATAGCGGTGAATCTTACCGATCAGCAGGTTAAGACATCGGTGCCGCGTCTGGTCTGGTTGGCGGATAGCGCATAGATTTCTGGGGTAAAAGAAAATCGGAATAAGATATCTGAAATCATAAAGGAGAAGTAATAATGAGAAAAACTTATAGTCGTTTGATGTTGATGACATTTATCGTCATTGGGCTGGCGACATCAGTTTTCGCCCAGAACAGCAATGACGAAGCCCGCAAACATCTGGTACGCGGGATGGCCGCCATCGAAATGGCGAAAAGTGAGGCTGACCTGGCAGCAGCAG
>CAIVDK010000195.1 GCA_903904655.1 uncultured delta proteobacterium
AGCAATAAGTGACAATACCGGCATTCTTCAGAGCCTTGAGCGCCGTCGAGGCTGTTTGAAGATCGATGCCTTTGTTCAAATGGTCAAGGACGGTCTGATCGCCGGACTCCATGCCGAGTTTCAGCATCGCGCAGCCGCCGGTTTTCAACGCTCGACAAAAATCCTCATCGGCTAAATGTCGGGTAACGCGGGCAAAACCATACCAGGGCGCGCCCGGTGGTTGTCCCGCCAGCGCCTTTAAAAGCGCCGGAGCGATGGAACTATCCAGAAGGTGAATCAACGATGGATGCATCTGCTCAGTCAGCGTCTGCAATTCTTTGATGGTCTCCGTGACGGGCTGGGGCAGATAGGGATTAGCTTCGGCTTTCTCCGGGCAAAACGCACACTTTCGCCACCAGCAGCCGCGCGCTGCGCTGTAAGGCAGAATAAAACCTGGAGAAAGATAGCGATTCTTGACCAGAAGACGATAATCCGTTGAGGCGCCGCTTTGGACATCTTTTACTCCCAAAAGTTCCAACAATTTATCTTCTCCCGCGCCGGCCACAACTTCCTCCACAAGGCCGGGAAAAAGATTGGTCCGGCAGGTTCTCTGGACCCAGGATGTTGTCAGGGACCCGCCCAGAATAATTTTCTGCCGGGGGTGAATTCTTTTGATAAAGCCGATCATGGCCATCGTACAAATCGCCTGGCTTAAAAAATTAAGCGAAAAGCCGATGAACTCTGGAGACTCTGCCAACACTTGCGTCAGACGTCCGGAAAAGTAAGGATAAAAAGGATTGGTTTCGGGATTTTCGGCGGCCCGGATCAAGTCGCCGCTTTTTACCGGGGATAGTTTGTTGTCTGTATAGTCGGACAATGACAGGTTTACGCCGTAGGGTTTCCCGGCTAAATTCAAAACGTGATTGACATCCAACACAGCGCGGGAGTAGCGGCTTTTGTTGCCGAAGGTGTCAGGGTTTTGCAGGGCGGCCAGGTTGGTTTCCAGGTTTTTGCAGGCGCGGATGTTCCAGCGGCCGGAGGGTGCGCCGGCCTGGGCGAAGGCTCGTATCAGATGGAGAATGCCTTCCAGATTGGCGTCGATCACCCGATGTTCAATGCCGTTAGCTTGCAAACAAGAGGACAGTTTGGCAATTCCTGCCGGCGGCTCAGAGGGTTTTGCGACGGGTGGATGAATTAAAATTATTTTTGCAGTCATAAGTTACAAATATTACAAACATGTTCAGAATTGTTTATCTTTAGTATCTAACAGACTCTTGCGCAAGCAGTATCTGCTGCTTATATTTCCGCCTTGACAGGGAATGAGCTTTACGTAATAGTCAACCTACTCGAAAGTATGGCATGTTGTTGCTCAATTGGAAGAACGTTAAGGGTATTCTGTGGGAAGTAAATATATTCAGCCTTTGATTCGCGGATGCAAAATATTAATAGTCCTGTGCGCGGCAATCCTTATTGCTTTGACGGCGGGTGCTGTTTTTGCGGCAGAAAAATATCCATCATCGAAGGGAACGGCCGTCAATGACTTTGCCAACGTGATTGATCAGGCCAACGCCGCTAAAATGGAATCGCTGGCGAACGAGATATGGCAGAAAACAAGAACTGCGGTTGTCGTGGTCACGATGCCGGAAATTGGAGCAACGGAAGAAATTACGCTTTATGTGAATGGGTTATATAAAGCCTGGGGCATTGGGGAAAAAGGCAAAGATAAAGGCGTCCTGATATTCCTTGCCGTCAAAGAGCGGAAAATTCGCATTGAAACCGGCTATGGTGTTGAGGGAATACTGCCGGATGGTTTAGTGGGCGAAATACGGGACAAGTATGTTGTGCCGCACCTCAAAAAAGGCGAGACGGGCAAAGCTCTTTATAATGCTATGTTTGCCTGTGGCACTTATATTGCCAAGGATGCGGGTGTTCAATTAACGGGTGTTGCATCGCCCTATGGGACAAAAGCTCGTCCGGAGAAAAAGGGCTTTAATATTGTCGGATTAATCATTTTCTTCATTGCTGCCGCGGTGCTTCTGGGAACCAAAACAGGCCGGTCCATGCTGCCCTGGCTATTATTGTTGCTGGTCAGCAGCAGTGGTCGTGGCGGCGGTGGCGGTGGTGGATTTGGCGGCGGGTTTGGCGGCTTCGGCGGCGGTGGTAGCGGCGGCGGCGGAGCAGGTGGCGATTATTAAACAATAAGGGTGGAGAGCATGGCAAAAATACCGGATCAACCTCAAGACATTTTCGTTCCTTTAACGGAGGATTATCTGAAAGCGTTCGGCAAGGATCTGATTTCGCTGATGCTATATGGAAGCGCTGCCGGCGGGGCCTACGTGAAAGGAAAATCGGATATTAATATCCTGGTTGTTCTGACACCGGAAGGCATCAACCGTCTGGAAGATGGATTTGCTCTGGTCAAGAACTGGAGAAAACGCAATGTGGCTGTGCCGCGGGTGATGACCAAAGCCTTTATTTTGTCATCGCTGGATGCGTACCCCATTGAATTTCTTAATATGAAAAACAATTCGATTTTGATTCATGGCGAAAATGTTCTTGAGTCGTTAGTCTTCAAACCGGAAGACCTGCGCCTGCAAATTGAGCGCGAGCTCAAGGGGAAAATTCTTCTGCTTCGTGAAGGGTATCTGGAATCTGAAGGGTCGGCGCGCCCCGTCAGGCAACTGATTAGTAAGTCAGTGACGGCATTTGTTTCTATTTTTAATGCGATGCTTTATTTAAAGCAGGCGAAGGCGCCGCGGAACAAACGCGAAACGATCATAGAGATAAACAAGGTTTTTGCAATCGACGCAGCGGTTTTTATGCTGTGCTTCGATATAAGAGAAGGCGTCGATAAACTTTCCAGCACCGAAGTAATAGACGTTTTTAAAAAGTATCTGCGGGAAGTGGAAAAGGCGTGTCACATCATCGATAGTTTATAATAATTTAACATAATAGAGGAGGGGAAAATGTCGACAGGAAAGAAAATTCTCATTGTGGTAGCGGTTATTGCTGTTCTGGTCATTGCTGTATATTCAATATTTGCCGGTAACTACAACAAATTTGTGCAAATGGACGTTGGGATAAAGGCGGCCTGGTCTCAGGTGGAAAATCAGCTGCAGCGCCGTTATGACTTAATACCGAACTTGGTGGAAACCGTTAAGGGTTATGCCAAACAGGAAAAAGATGTTCTGGTGGAAGTGACCAATGCACGTTCTAAAGTAGGCGGTGCCGGAACGGTGCCCGACAAGATCGCGGCCAATAATCAATTATCCGGCGCGCTCAGCCGTTTGATGGTGGTGGTAGAGCGATATCCCGATTTGAAATCGAATCAAAACTTCATGAAACTGCAGGATGAACTGGCCGGAACAGAAAACCGGATTGCCGTGGAAAGAATGCGATACAATGACGCGGTGAAAATATACAATCAAGCCATCAGAACGTTCCCGGCAAACTTTGTCGCCGGGATGTTCGGTTTTAAAGAGGCAGCCTTCTTCAAAGTCGAAGAAGCGGCAAAAGTGGTGCCTAAAGTAAAGTTCTGATTCAGATTAAATTTCGAAAACTTGAGCCCTGCGCATCGTAAGGATGTTCAGGGCTTTATTTGTTTGGGCAATACCCCGTCTGCCAGATCCCGTCTACGGATATGAAACGGGAAGGTTCGTCCAGCCTTGCCGGTCTTTTATACGCGGAAATGCTGTATTCCGGATCATGGGGAAGCAGCAATACATTTGCCGCAGCCTCCGGCAAAATGGGATAAATGGTCCGGTGTCGGGCATGCTCGAAGAGTTCATCAAGATCGGCGAATGCCGCCAGCTCTTCAAGGGTTTTCAGTGTCGGCGGCATCAGCATGATTTCTTTGTTCAATTGCATTTGAAGAGCATCTCCGGGTGTTACCCAGAGAAAATCCGTCAGTTCATCACAATCTGTTGTTGCCGTTTGACCGTCGGGTAATCTGGCCAGGAAAAAACGGGTGCTGAACCGCTTCGGCACGATTTCCGGTGTAATCCAGTGGGCGTAGGGAATCAAAGCATGGAGGGCAAAGAATAAATTTTCTTTTGCGGCGATGTCTTGAAGAGAAATTCCCCCGCGGTTCAACTCCTGCCGGTAGCGGGCAAAGCGGGCGATATCCTGCCCCGAATCCAGCTGAATAAGATTCCCGCCTGTTTGCGCGAAAAGCACACCCGTTTCTTCAAAGGTTTCCCGGATGGCGCAGATAAAAAGACTCTGCGCCATCTCCGGGGTAAGACTTGCGTCCTGCAGCAAAGATTGCGGGTCAAAATTTTCAATTGATGGAATGTAAGAAGAAAACTCCGGATCGCTATCTGCCGCATCCACCTGTCCACCGGGAAAAACATAAGCTCCCGCCATAAAAGACTGACGCTGATGGCGGCGGGCTAAAAATATTTCCCCCAACCCCGCATCGTTTTTGCGGACTAAAATAACTGTAGTCGATTCTCTAGGCACGGAAGCCTGCTCAAATGAAGACACGATCTTCTTCCCTTTTGTTACAATTTACTTGGCAATCAGGCCGCCATCGGTTACCAGGACATGTCCGGTGACATAGGATGATGCGGCAGACGCCAGAAATACGGCAGTTCCTTTCATATCGTCGATTTCTCCGATACGGCGCAGAGGAATTTCCATGATCATCGCGTCGCGTATCGCTTTGAGCTCCGGCTTGTCGATATAAGCCATCATATCGGTGTGGAAAAAGCCCGGCGCAATGGCGTTGACGCGAATGTTAAAAGGGGCAAGCTTAACAGCCAGATTCATGGTCAGCAAATTAATGGCTGCTTTTGTAGAGTTGTAGGGAATTGCCGGATGGGATTCTTCAGTTGATCCGCGGAAAGCCATGACGGAAGAAATATTGATGATGTTTCCGCCACCCTGCTGCTTCATAATGCGGGCGACTTTCTGAGTGAGGATCCAGACACCGCGCACATTGACATTGAACAGTTGATCCCATTTTTCCAGAGGGAAATCCAGTGTGGGAGCGCCCCAAGTCGCACCGGCATTATTGACCAGAATATCGATGTGCCCGAATTGGGCTACCGCCTCGGCAAGCATGGTGTCTATCGCGTCTTCTTTGGCCATGTCGCAGGCAATCGCCAGCGCTTTCACTTTTTGATTGGCTTCCAGTTCTTTGGCTGTTTCTTCAAGATTTTTCAATTTGCGGGAGGTTAGAACAATATCTGCGCCAGCTTCCGCGAGTCCCGTGGCAATAAATTTACCGATGCCCCGGCCGCCGCCCGTCACCAGCGCCACTTTTCCCTTGAGTGAAAACATTTCTGTCAGTTTCATATATTTCTCCTTTATAGATATTATCGACCGGATGTTCTCCGGAGTCGTATAAATGGGGTAGTGAATATTAGCACAATAATAGAATTGTCGTTACCGAAATATGCCAACATCAATCCATATTCGGTCGGTTGACATATATTTTGTAGATAAAAAATATTTATGTTATGTACTTAGGCATGACGGACCATCGATTTAAAAGTATTACCCTTCAGCAGATGGAGGCGCTGATTGCTCTAGTGGAAGAGAGCAGTTTTAGCCGTGCGGCCAAACGCATGCTGCTGACACAACCGGCGCTGACGAAGAATATCCGCAATGTGGAAGACTGTCTGGGTGTTAAAGTGGTCAACCGCAGCAACACAGGTGTTTCGTTGACGCCGGAAGGAAAAATCCTTTACGATGTCGCGCAGCGGATGGTCAAGATGCGCAAGGAGGCGGGCGAAAAAATCCAAAAGTTGCACGAAAATACAGGCGGTGACATCTATGTCGGCGCGAGTACTATTCCCGCCACCTACATCCTTCCGCATGCCATGAGTGCGTTTAAAAAAGTTCATCCCGAGATCCGCATTTTCATCAAAACGGAAGACAGCCAGGAAGTTCTGAATATGGTGCTGGATCGCGGGGTGGAAATCGGCTGCATCGGCAAAGAGCCGTTCAACCGGAAACTGATGGCGCAACCTGTCTGGAGCGACCGCCTGATTCTGGTTGTTCCGAAACATCATCGCTGGATCAGAAAAGGTTCGATAGATATTTCCGAACTGCTTTTGGAGCCTTTCGTTCTGCGGGAAAAAGGATCAGCGACGCGGGATGTTTTTGAGGTTTATCTCAAAGAAAAAAAATCGATCAGTCTGCAGCAATTGAACATTTGCGGAGAATTGGGCAGCTCAGAGGCGATCAAGGAGGCGGTCATCGCCGGTCTGGGCGTATCCGTCTTGTCGGTGTACGCGGTTAAACGCGAACTGGCGTCACGACTGCTTTATGAAATTCCCATCACCTCCTGCCGGATGGAAAGAAAGTTCTATTTAATTTATCTTAAATCCTTCGACAGCCGCCCGCATCATCAAACCTTTGTCAATTTTCTAAAAAGCTACAAGACCGGTAATAACCATTGAAGATGGTCTGTAGGCCGTATATCGGGATAGGGAATTTAATGGAGGGAGTATGATGGTGGACTAAAATAATGATTCAAAAAATCTTCTTTGCGGAGTCTGTTAAAAAATTGAATGAATCATTTGAAATGAGGCGGATGCGCCTTCTTCAGGCTAATTCGGGAATTCTTCCAATTCTTTATAATACCCTGCACCTGCTTTCTAGTCTCCAAACTGATCAGGCATGAATACCCGTTTTGGGTATTATCCCTTTGGCTCCGCTACGCCGCCAAAGGCAATCAGCGTCATCGTCCATTTCAGAAATGGGAAGCATCCTTTTTTAATTTTTATCAAGTTGTTACAAAAATGGTTTGCTCCTTGCATTATTTTGTTCCGAAGAATGAAAAATTGATTGCTATTAGAACAATTTTGTCAGAAAATTCGCTAAAGGCTTTTTGGTCTGGTATGAGTAAAGTCTTAAGAAAATCATCTTTAGAGGAAGAGACTAAATTGAGCATTCATAGTTATGAAGAGTTGGCGGCTATACATGCGATATCTAAGATTCTTGCGCAGCCTGGAGATCTGCGCGATCAGCTGGAGCAAATCCTCAATGAAATGAGTTCGCGTCTGGGGATGCAGCGCGGTATGATTTCACTTTTGAATCGAGACAAACAGGAGGCCTGGCTGGATATAGCCCATGATGTCAACATTGACGGGCTGGATGTTACCTACAAACCGGGCGAAGGCATTACCGGCAAAGTCGCCGAATCTGGCCGTCCGATGGCTGTGGCCAATCTGGGCAAGGAGACTCATTTCCTGGATCGAACGGGGGCGCGTCGTCATTTGAATCGCGCCGAACTGTCTTTTTTGTGCGTTCCGATTATGTATGACGGGCGCGTCGTCGGGGTTTTATCCGCCGATAAGGTCGCCAAGCAGGTGGATAATCTGGACAAGGAACTGGCAATGCTGTCCTCAGTGGCCGAGCTGATGGCCAAGGCTGTGCATATTCGCGCGCTGGAAGAAGAAAACCGGCGTTTGCGTAAAATCGTTGGCCAAAACCGCGCGCCTTCGATGGACATTATCGGTCATTCCAAAGCCATACAGGAAGTATTCGGACTGGTGGCGCAAGTCGCCGATTCTAACACCACGGTTCTTATTACCGGTGAGACGGGCACGGGCAAGGAACTGGTTGCCCGCGCTATCCATAATAACTCTCCACGCAAAGGCGGACCGCTGGTGCAGGTCAACTGCGCGGCGATTCCCGACACGCTGATCGAAAGTGAATTGTTCGGCCATGAAAAAGGTGCGTTTACCGGCGCGCTCACGCAGCGACGCGGGCGTTTTGAAGAAGCCAACGGCGGCACAATTTTTCTGGATGAAGCCGGCGAACTCTCTGCCGCCGCGCAGGTCAAACTTCTGCGCGTGCTACAGGAAAAAAGATTCCAGCCGCTGGGATCCTCACGGGTTATCAACGTTAATGTCCGAATCATTGCCGCCACCAACCGCAATCTAGAGCAGGACATTCTGGCCGAACGTTTCCGTGCGGATCTGTTCTATCGTCTGAATGTTTTCCCCATTTATTTGCCGCCCTTGCGTGAGCGCGGCAGCGATGTGATCCTCCTGGCCGACCATTTTCTACTGAAATACAACAAGGAAATGGGTAAAAATGTAAAAAGAATTTCGACGGCAGCTATTGAAGTTTTCCTGTCCCATAAATGGCCGGGAAATGTCCGCGAACTAGAAAACTGTATGGAGCGGGCGGTATTGCTGGCCAAGACGGATCTTGTGGACTGCGTGCACCTGCCGCCGTCCTTGCAACTGAAGGAAAAAGAACTGGACCGCAAGGATCGCAGCAAGCTGTCGTCCGTTGTCGAGGCGCAGGAAAGATCATTGATTATTGACGCACTGGAAGAAACAGGCGGCAATCAGACCAAGGCGGCCAAAATGCTGGGCGCGACCAAACGAATCATCCAATACAAGATATCGAAAATGGGTATTGATCCGAAGCACTTCCGCAAAAAAGGTAAAGATTTTTAAAAGTAGGAAACGTTTTTATCCTGTTCAATTTTGAAATCGTAATATGTACAGGGGCGATGGAAACAAATTGAACAATAATGTTTCGTGTTTTATAAAAATAACAAAATTGTTCTTTGTCAAAAGCAGGAAATTGGCAAGCTAAGACAAAAAATACCAGATAACAGGTAATTAAACACAATGATGTAAGTTACCGGCTCTGGCATGACTTTAGCAACTGTAAATATGAGAAACCTGCACTTTGCTTGCAAGAGCAGAGGAGAAGATCGGCGTATGCCGGTTCAGGAAGGGGAAATTTATGTGTCGTTTGTTTGCAGTAACCAGTAACGATCCGGTGTCACCGATGATGGCCCTCAACGCCCTTAATGTAATGAAGGAAGGGCATGATGGTTCCGGCGTGGGATTGTTTCTAACGGATCTGGGCGGTGAATTCGAAAAATTTAAAAACGAGCCGATTCTCTCCGGTATATTTTCCAATGACGGCATCAAGGCCCTGGATCGCTTCATGATCGATCTGGATTTCATGGTAAAATATAAGCTGTCCTTTCGCCCGACAAAACCGACGCCTTCGGGAACGCCGAAGAGAGATAATTATGTCATCCGTGTTTATGAATATCCCGCCGAGTGGGAGGGCTTAAGCCAGGAAGAAATTCAATTTCGTCTGATGATGGTCCAGTTGCAACTTCGGGAAATGGGAGAAAAAGACAAATCCATGTTGATTTTCAGTTTCTGGCCGGATGTCATCATGATTAAGGAAGTGGGCGATCCTTTAACGGTAGCTGAATATCTGGGACTGGACCGCAAAGAACTCTCGGCGCGCACCATCCTGAGCCAGGGGCGCCAGAACACGAACTATTCGATTGATATTTATGCCTGCCATCCTTTCTTTCTCCAAGGCATGTCAACAATGACCAACGGCGAGAATACGGCGTTTGTGCCGATCCGTGAATTCCTGATGTCGCGCAATTTCCCGGGCTATGCCGGCTATCAGTCTGACTCGGAAGTGTTTACGCACATCCTGCATTACATGCAAAACAAACTCGGCATGGGCATGGAAATGTATAAACATATTATTACGCCGCTCAAAGACGACGAACTGGTCCGCCATCCCGACGGCAAGATGCTCAGAAATTTAAAGCAGAGCTGTCGTCCTTTAATCATCGACGGCCCGAACTGCGTGATCGGTTGTTTGCCCGACAAGACCATGTTCATGGTGCAGGATTCCAAAAAACTGCGCCCCGGCGTTGTGGGCGGCAGGCCCGGCATCTTCGCTTTTTCGTCGGAAATGTGCGGTCTGGACGCGGCGATCCCGGAGAGAGATATCAATCTGGACGACCAGCCGATGAGATATGAAACCGTGATAATCCGCCGCGAGCGGCAGGAGATAGAAAAATGGAATCAATGGGACGCATTACCCCATCTACACTAAGCACCAAAGACCTGCCCTGGCAGATTCTCTGGAATAAGGAGAAATGCACGCTTTGCGGCGGCTGCACGGCTGTTTGCCCGGTACGGGCAATCGATCTGGGTGTGCATCGCAAGCGTAGCTTGCAGATACCAGTCGGTCTGGAAACCAAACCCGGCAACCTTTTTGCGATTTATCACGGCATTGACCAGCGCACGGACCCGGCTCACGCCTGCGTGGGCTGCGGCATGTGCACGATGGTCTGTCCCAACGGCGCCATCGCGCCTCTGCACATTGAAGGAATTGACAAGCTGCGTTTTCACGTCAATCAGGGCGGCGAGCCCCGCCGTCGCGGCGGCCGCAGAAATAATCCCGACAGTGTCCTGGACAAAATCAAGTTTGTCCGCATTTCGATGTTGACCGACCCGGCCCTCGACGCGGGACGCCATGAGTTCGAACTACGCACTCTGCTGGGCAGAGTTCTGCCACCGGAAGAAATGTTGAAAGTCAGCCGGGAAAATGGCTGGATGCCGCCGGTTCGTGAAATTTATCCTCTGGTTATCGGCAGTATGTCGTTTGGCGCGTTATCCCCGAATATGTGGGAAGGCCTGCAAATGGGCGTGGCTTATCTCAATGAAGAGCTGGGTATGCCGGTTCGCGTTTGCACCGGTGAAGGCGGCTGTCCGCCGCGACTTTTAAAATCGCGTTTTCTGAAATATGTTATTCTGCAGATCGCCAGCGGTTATTTCGGCTGGGATGAAATTATCCACAGCCTGCCGCAGATGAAGGAAGATCCCTGCGCCATTGAAATAAAATACGGCCAGGGCGCCAAGCCAGGCGACGGCGGATTGCTGATGTGGTATAAAGTCAACAAGCTCATCGCTGCGATTCGTGGCGTGCCCCAAGGCATCAGCCTGCTCAGCCCGCCCACACACCAGACCAAGTATTCGATTGAAGAAGCGGTGGCCAAGATGATCCAGTCCATGTCCATGGCCTGGGGTTTCCGCGTGCCGGTGTATCCGAAAATATCCGCCACCAGCACGGCGATGGCCGTGCTCAATAATTTAACAAGAAATCCTTATGCCGCGGGATTGGCTATTGACGGCGAAGACGGCGGCACGGGCGCGGCCTACAATGTATCGATGGATCATATGGGTCATCCTATCGCCAGCAATCTGCGCGACGCGTATTTGACGCTGGTCAAACTGGGCAAACAAAACGAGATTCCCCTTTTCGCGGGCGGCGGTATCGGCAAAAACGGCAACCTGGCCGCCAATGCCGCCGCTTTGGTTATGCTGGGCGCAAGCGGCGTGCAGACCGGAAAATATATTATGCAGGCGGCCGCCGGCTGTCTGGGCTCGGAAGGCGACCGCTGCAACGTCTGCAACATCGGCGTGTGCCCCAAGGGCATCACCTCGCAGGATCCGCGTCTGGACCGGCGTCTGGACCCGGAGCAGGTCGCGCAAAGGGTGGTGGATCTTTATTTAAGTTTTGACACGGAATTGAAGAAAATCGTTGCTCCGCTGGGGCGTTCCACGTCTCTGCCGATCGGCATGTCGGATGCGTTAGGCATTAATGATGCGGACGCGGCCGAGCGCCTCAGCATAAAATATGTTTTGTAATTCAAAAAGCGGGAAAGAGTCATGACAAAAAAAGATTCAATCAAAATTGCCGGTGTGGAAAACAATATTCGCGTCGAATCGCGGATTCTGGAAGAGCGCATTCAAAAAGCCGTCGAAGACGGGTACCGTCAGATTGAAGTGACCGCCTACGGTCAGCACGGCATCGGCGGCCGCCTCTGGCGGTCCGGCGACAAGCCAATCAAAGTTGATGTGCTGGGAACGTCCGGCCAGCGTCTGGGCTCGATGGGCTTTGCCAATACGGTCATTGAAGCGTTCGGTCCGGCCTCCGACGATGTCGGCTGGCTTAACGCCGGCGCGAAGATTATCGTGCACGGCAACGCCACCAACGGCACGGCCAACGCCATGGCGCAGGGGAAGCTTTATATTGACGGCGACATCGGCGCGCGCGGCATGACCATGACTAAACACAACCCCCGCTTCGAACCGCCCGAACTCTGGGTGTTTGGCAAAGTAGGAGATTCTTTCGCCGAATTCATGGCGGGCGGCATTGCCGTCGTTTGCGGTTCAGGCGCCGAGAATAATAAAAATGTACTGGGCTATCGTCCCTGTGTCGGCATGGTAGGCGGCAAAATATTCTTCCGCGGCAGACAGGAAAGCTACAGTAAGGCCGATGCGAAATTGCTGACCGATCTTCCCGAAGACGAATGGCAGTGGCTGCAAACGAATATGAAACGATTTTTGCAGGCGATCGGCAAACAGTATTTATTCGACCAGTTGGCTTCGAAGCGTGAAGAATGGCGGTTGCTGGTGGCGCGCAAACCTTCCGAAAAGCTGGCGCGCGCGGTCAAGTCTATGACGAAATACCGCAAGGAAGTTTGGGAAGGTGAACTGGGTACAGGCGGCGTCATCGGCGATTTGTCGAGTCTTGACCGTTCTCCTATTGGGCTGATTCCGACAGGCGACCTGCGCCGTTTCATCCCCGTCTGGGCCAACGAAAAATATCTGCCGCCCTGTCAGGCGGCCTGTCCGAGCGGTATTCCCGTGCAAAAAAGATGGGAACTCATCCGTCAGGGTAAAGTGGATGAAGCGGTCGATCTGGCCCTGCAATACACGCCTTTCCCGGCGACGGTTTGCGGTTATCTGTGCCCCAACCTCTGTATGCAGAATTGCACACGTCATCTGGTCAGTTTACAGGCCGTTGATGTTACGCTGTTGGGTAAGGCATCCCTTTCGGCAAAAGAACCTGCGCGTCTTCCCGAAACAGGCAAAAAAGTTGCCGTGATCGGAGGCGGTGCTTCCGGGCTTTCCGTAGCCTGGCAGTTGTGGCTGAAAGGTCACCAGACTGTTATCATGGAGGGCAAAAAGCAACTGGGCGGCAAGATTACGGATTCGATTCCCAAAAACCGTATTCCCAACGATGTAATTGAATATGAAATTTCGAGACTGGCAAAAAACATCCACCAGGTCCATCTGGGGAAACCATTGACGAAAGACCGGTTTCTGAAACTGAGAAATGAAAACGATTATATTGTGATTGCGGCAGGGGCGGCGAAACCTCGTAAATTGAATATCCCCGGCATGGAAAAAACGCTGACCGCTTTGGAGTTTCTTCAGCAAAGCAAACTTGATTGTGCTAAAGTCGGCGAAAAAGTCATCGTTATCGGCGCGGGCAATGTGGGCTGCGACGCCGCGACGGAAGCATTCCGCCTGGGAGCAAAAAGCGTGACGCTGATTGATGTCCAAAAACCCGCATCCTTCGGGGTGGAAAGAAAGCATGCTGAGGCGGCCGGCGCAAAATTTCTCTGGCCGCGTTTCACGAAAACCGTCACGGATAAAGGCGTGGAACTGGCCGATGGAGACCTTTTGCCGGCGGAAACAGTGATTGTCGCTGTGGGCGATATGCCTGATTTGTCCTTCCTGCCTGAAGGGATCGCCACGGAAAGAGGATTTATAGTCGTGGACGAAAATTATGCCACCAGCGACGCTCAGGTTTACGCAATCGGCGACGCGGTTCGACCCGGATTGCTGACCGATGCAATCGGCGCGGGACGCATTGCCGCCCGGACGATTGACGACCTTCTGAGAGGAGCGGCCCAAACGTATGACAAGCTGCCGGTCATTAATTATGAACGGGTCAAGCTGCAGTATTTCGATCCCCGGATCAGCGAGTTTGCCGATACGTCATCTTGCGCGACCAATTGCGCATCCTGCGGTGCTTGCCGGGATTGCGGCATGTGCGTGGAAATCTGTTCCCAAAAAGCGATTTCCCGGTTGCAGACGCCTGCGGGCGGCTTTGAGTATATTGTGGATAGTGAACGTTGCATCGGCTGCGGTTTCTGCGTCGGAGCTTGTCCCACCGGCGTTTGGGAAATCGTGGAAAATGCACCGCTAGAATAAACAGTTATTTCATTAAATAAGGATGGAGAGATTATGAAAAAAACAACACCAACTCTTGCGGCGGAAAGAAACTATGTCATCGAGAAAGAAAAATTTGTTCCCGTATCGCAGTATTTTGGAGAAGATACCTTTAATCACACGGTGATGAAGGAGAAGCTTCCCAAAGATACCTTTAAAAAATTAATGGAGGCGATCAACGAGGATAAGGCACTGGATGCCGAGACGGCTAACATTGTCGCGCACGCCATGAAAGAATGGGCGATCGAGAAGGGTGCGACGCATTTTGCCCACTGGTTTCAGCCGATGACCGGTATCACCGCCGAAAAGCACGACGCTTTTGCCGATCCCGCCGGTCCCGGTGTGGTGGTTGAGAGGTTTTCCGGCAAGCAGTTGGTTCAGGGCGAGCCGGATGCGTCGAGTTTTCCCTCCGGCGGTATTCGAGCGACTTTTGAAGCCAGAGGCTACACGGCCTGGGATATGTCTTCTCCGGCATTTATCAAGAGAAACGGCATTTCCACGACGCTTTGCATTCCGACCGCCTTCATCTCCTATACCGGACAGGTGTTGGATAAGAAAACACCACTCTTGCGCTCTATTCGATCGCTCAGTCGTAGCGCCGTCAATATGCTCAAACTGCTGGGCGCAAAAAATGTGAAAAAGGTTAATTCCAATCTGGGGCCGGAGCAGGAATATTTTCTGATCGATATGGACTATTTTTACAAACGGCCCGATTTGGTGCTGGGTGGCAGAACGGTTGTCGGCGCACCGCCGGCCAAGGGCCAAGAGCTGGAAGATCAGTATTTCGGCAGCATCAAGGAAAGAATTTCATCCTATATGCACGATGTGGAAGAAGAGCTTTTCAAGCTCGGCGTTCCGGCCAAAACGAGACACAATGAGGTAGCACCCAGTCAGTATGAACTTGCCCCCGTGTATGAAGAGGCCAATCTCGCCGCGGATCATAACCAACTGGTAATGGACACGCTCAAATATGTCGCCAAAAAACATCATCTGGCCGCGCTGCTGCATGAAAAACCGTTTGCCAAAATCAACGGATCGGGCAAGCACGTCAACTGGTCGCTGTCTGATAATAATGATAATAATTTGCTCAATCCCGGCACGACGCCGCAGGATAGTATTCAATTTCTGGTGTTTTTAATCGCCACTGTTCGCGCCGTTTACAAACATGCCGATATTCTCCGCGCAGCGGTTGCGTCTTACGGAAACGACCACCGTCTGGGTGCCAATGAAGCCCCTCCGGCCATTATTTCGGTTTTCCTGGGCGAAAAGCTCACGGAGATTTTGACCAACATCGAAAAAGGCACCGTGACCAAAGCGACCAAAGAAGAAATTATCGATCTGGGTATTTCCGCTTTGCCTCAGGTCAGCAAAGACAATACTGACCGTAACCGGACATCGCCCTTTGCCTTCACCGGCAATAAATTCGAGTTCCGCGCGGTGGGTTCGTCGCAGTCTATTGCCTCTCCGGCGCTGGTGATCAACACCATCGTCGCGGAAAGCCTGGATGAACTGGCGGAAAAAATCAAGGCGAAAGGTTCAAAGAATATCAATCAGGCCGTCTTTGAAGTTTTGAAAAACGAGATCAAGTTGATTAAACCGATCCTTTTCAATGGCGACAACTATACCAAGGAATGGGAAACTGAAGCCAAGAGGCGAGGTCTGCCCAATGAGAAAACAACACCAAGTGCCTTAAAAGCATTGATCACCGATAAGGCTTTGAATCTTTTTGCAAAATACGAAGTGCTTTCCAACGAGGAGCTTAAATCCCGATACCTGATTCATGTCGAGCGCTACATTAAAGATCTGGAAATCGAAGTCAACTGCCTCAACAATATCTGCATGAACCAGGTCATTCCGGCGGCGGTGGACTACCAAATGAAACTGGCGAAAGCAATCATCAGTACCAAAGAGGCTCTCGGTTCCGGTGCGGTGATATCTTCACAGGCGGAACTATTAAAGAAAATCCTTGATCTGATTAATAATACCTATACGACCAACAAAGACATTCAGGCCAAGGTGGAAGCGGCAAACGCCATCCATGACGAGCAGAAAAAGGCTGAGACACTTTGTGCCAAGGTCAAACCGAAGATGGATGAGCTTCGTGAATATGTGGATGCTCTGGAAAATCTTGTAGATGACGAAACATGGCCGTTGCCGAAGTTCTGGGAGATGTTGTTTGTCTGCTAATCTAACAATGCTGGAGATAACGATTCAATGCCCCTGTTAAGAAAAGATCGTCAAGCCCTGCTGGTACTGGAAGACGGAAGTCACTTTGATGGTTTTGCCTTTGCGGGCAAAGGCGAAACCCTGGGGGAAGTCGTGTTCAACACGGGCATGACCGGTTATCAGGAAGTGATTACCGATCCTTCCTATAAAGGTCAAATTGTCACCATGACCTATCCGCTGGTCGGTAATTATGGCATCAATGACGAGGATATGGAATCGGCAGGCATCCATCTGGAAGGTTTTATTGTCAAAGAGTATCAACGTAATCCCAGCAACTGGCAGATGAAGAAAAGCTTAAAATCATTTCTGGAAAATTCCGGCAAAATCGGACTCACCGGCATAGACACGCGCGCGTTGACCCGCCGCCTGCGGCTGTCCGGCTCCATGAAGGGGATTATTTCCACAGAAACAAACAACATTCCAGAATTGCTGGAGAAAGTGCGGGCCTATCCGGGTCTTGTGGGAAGAGACCTGGTCCGGGAAGTTTCCTGTCCAAAACCTTACTTGTGGAAAAAAGGCGCGCCTTCAAAAAGTAAAATTCCCGTTAAAAAGCCGGTTAAAAAGCTACGTGTTGTGGTCCTGGACTGCGGCGTCAAATACAATATTTTAAGGCTTCTGGAAAATAACGCCTGTGAAGTTGTTGTTTTGCCTGCGTTTGCCACAGGCACGGAAATTCTTGCGTACCAGCCCGACGGCGTATTGTTCTCTAACGGGCCCGGCGATCCGGCGGCGCTTCCTTATATAGTCGCTGCCGCCCGCGAAGTAATCGGACGGACGCCGGTCTTCGGTATCTGTCTGGGGCATCAGATCATCGGCCAGGCCATCGGCGGCTACACGGAAAAATTGAAGTTCGGCCATCACGGCATTAATCAGCCTGTTAAAAATCTGGAAACCGGCAGAGTCGAAATCACATCTCAAAATCACGGCTTTGTTGTCGTGCCGGATTCGGTCGAAAGCAAAGCTGATAAATCCTACACGAATTTAAACGACGCGACGTCCGAAGGCATGAAGCTGCCCCTGGCTATGAGTGTACAGTATCATCCGGAAGCAGCGCCGGGACCTCACGATACGGAATATCTGTTTTCAAAGTTTGTTGATCTGATGAAAAACGAAAAGGGGAAAATAAAGTGATTCTCATCATTGATTTCGGTTCTCAGTATAACCAGCTCATCGCCCGGCGTGTGCGGGAACATCATGTCTATTGCCAGATCGAACCGCCCGATATTTCCATCGGAGCGATTAAGGCGCTTGCACCCGAAGGCATTATTCTATCCGGCGGCCCGGCCAGCATCTACTCCAAAGGCGCGCCGCGCGTGGACAAAGATATCTTTCAACTCGGTATTCCTGTGCTGGGAATTTGTTATGGCCTTC
>CAIVDK010000196.1 GCA_903904655.1 uncultured delta proteobacterium
AAGCCGTCCTCGTCGCGCCGTCCCATATCGCCGGTGCAAAACCAGCCATCCCTGAACGCGGACCGGGTCGCCTCTTCCTTATTCCAGTACCCGGCAAACACATTCGGTCCCTGCACCAGAATCTCGCCCGGATCCGTCGTGCGGATATCGCCGCCATGATCATCGACGATGCGCAAATGAACGTGAAACACTTCCTTGCCGACCGAACCCGCCTTGCTGATCGAGTCGTCCAGATCCAGCGACGTGAGTCGCCCGGTTTCAGTCAGCGCGTATCCCTGCACAAATCCCACGCCTTTTGCATCTTGATATTTACGAATGACCGGCAAAGGAATCGGCGCGCCGCCGGAAATAAAAAAATGCACATGCGATAAGTCCGCGTCTTCCCATTCAGGTGCCTCCGCCATCAGCTGATACATAACCGGCACAGCAAACATATAGTTGATCTTTTCACGGCAAACGGTCTTGAGCGTTTCCGAGGCGTTGTGAAAGCTGCTCACCTGCAGGCTCCCGCCCGCATAAATAATCGGCGTCACGGAAGCCGCAAGCGCTCCGATATGAAACAGCGGCGCGACGATGAGCGATTTGTAGGATCGGTCGATCCCATAGCCCAGAAGGGAATGAATCGCGCCGAACAGAATATTCGAATGCGTCAGCACCGCGCCCTTGGGATCGCCCGTGGTGCCGGACGTATACATGATGAACAGCGGATCGGTCAGATCGACGCCCACAGTCTCCAGTGGTTCAATTGGCTCAAAACCTTCGACATAATCTGAAAATGCCGGATCACTCTGTCCATCCTGATTCGTCAGGCAATAATAATGCCTGACGCTCAAGCCGGCGGTTTTGATTTCGTCGACTTTTCCTGCAAACTCGGAAGAATAAATGAGGATTTCCGGTTCGCTGTCGCGGATAATATATAACAGTTCCGGAACAGCCAGGCGAAAATTCAGAGGCACCGTAATGATTCCGGTTTTGGCGCAGGCAAAGAAGATTTCCAGAAACTCGCTGGAATTGGACATCAAAAGCGCGAGCCGCATACCTTTCACGACGCCCATATTTCCCAGCGCGCGCGCTGTTTGATTCACTCGCCGGTTGAACTGCCGGTTATTGTAATTTTTATTTTTTTCCGTTAGAAACGGTTTATCCGGCGCGATAATCGCCCGCTTGCTGATCCATTCCCCGATATTCAAAATTTTTCCTCTTTACCTTTCACAATGACTCAGAACAAGATAAGCGTACGTTCCGCCAAACGAAATGCCGGCCAGAACCGCCTGCTTGATCGCAGTTTCTTTTTTCTCTCCCATCACAAAATTTATCGGGGCCAGTGGCAGGTCAAGTCCGATTGTCTGCATTAGACATCCCTTTTCCACAGATAACGCCAGAGCGCAAGCCCGAATCCCGCCTCCGGAAAAACTCTCGCCGATCGCGCCTTTGATGGACGTGACGAGCGGCTTTTGCTTACACGAGGCGAACAATTCATCATAGGCTAGGGCTTCCACCTGATCCAAAACCTTGCCACCATTGGCCGCCGCCATCACAGCCGATATATCCGTGAGCGCAACACCCGCGTTATTTAATGCCCGCTTGCAGGTCCTCACGATGCCCTCCGTATTTTCCGGCCAGGCGACAGGCGTTGTGGGCGACGAGCCCAAACCGGTGCCACTTATTTCACAATAAACCCTTGCCCCGCGCTCGCGAGCCGCAGCCAGAGACTCCAGGCAGAGAATACCGCAGCCTTCCCCGGCCACATAACCGTTACGCTTTACGTCAAAAGGACGAGCGCCTTCATGTTGTCCGTTATCCGGCGACAGGCCGCGAAACTTCGTCAGGGACTCATAATAAAATTTTGACAGAATGTCCACCCCACCGGTCAGGATCACATCCGCCGCGCCGCGCCGAATTTCCGAGACGGCATAAGCGATGGCGGTTTCGGCGGAAACAGCAAAATGCGTAATGGTCGTATTAACGCCGCGAAATCCGAGTTCAATGGAAGTATGTCCCGCCGGCGCGTTCATCACCGTGTTGGGCACCAGGATCGGATTGACTGAAGACGGTCCTGCGGAAAGCAGCGCACCGGCAAACAAGACGGTAACGTCCGTCGCGCCGAACGCCGTACCCAAAAGGATACCGATGCGGTCGCGGTTGTTCAAGTTCACGCTAATGCCCGCATCACTGAGCGCCAGACGCGCCGAAGCAGCAGTCATGAGCGACGTTCTATCCATCCGCCGCAGATTTTTTACCGAGATGAAATCGCGCGGCGTGAAGTCACGAACTTCAGCGGCGAGATGCGACGTCACCGCTTGCGTATCAAACGCCTGCACCGTGTCAATGCCGCAATCGCCTTCAAAAAGCCTTCGGGAAAATTCGTTTTTACCCACACCCAGAGGCGTCACCATTCCCAGGCCGGTCACGACAATGCGTTGATTGTTCGGTCTGTCGCGATAGTTATCCATGGACCGCACCCTGCCCTTCATATTTGCCGAAAATAACCGTGGTATTGTTTCCGCCAAAAGCGAATGAATTGGAAAGAACTACGCGCAGGTCGGCTGGTCGTGAACCTTCTATAACGTAATCCAGATCACAGTCGGGATCGGGCGTAACACAATGGATGGTCGGTGGAATAAACCCATGCGTCAGAGCCAGCAGACTGACAATCCCTTCGAGCGCCCCTGCCGCGCCCAGCGTGTGAGCATGCATGGATTTTGTTGAACTTACCGGAATCAAATAGGCGCGTTTACCGAAAACGTCCCGAATGGCTTTGGTCTCCGTCACGTCATTAACCGGCGTGGCAGTCCCGTGGGCGTTGATGTAATCAATATCGGAAGCGGCGAGTCCGCTGTCTTTCAGGGCGGCCTGCATAGAGCGAACGGCGCCGGAGGCTTTTTCGTCCGGTGCCGTCATATGAAACGAATCACAGGTCACGCCGTAACCCAGAATCTCACCGTAAATTTTTGCCCCGCGTGCAAGCGCCCCCTCAAGAGGTTCCAGCACCAGAATGGCCGCCGCCTCGCCCAGCGAAAGACCGGCGCGAGTCTTGTCAAAGGGACGGCAGACATTATCATCAACGGATTTCAGGGCATTAAAAGCGGCATAGGTAATCCGGCACATTGGTTCCACACCGCCGGCGAGCATGATGGAGGCCTGACCGTTTAAAATCAAATCCCTCGCATAACCCAGCGCGGTAGCCCCCGCAGAGCAAGCCGTCATAAATGTGGCCTTGGGACCCAAAAGTTCCAGATTGGACGCAATCCGATCGGCGGATGATGCACAATAAATGGTGGACAACCGGGAAAACCTCGACCGGTCGAGACCTTTCTTCAAGAGCTCCACATAAAAACTTTCCGCCTCAAAAAGTCCGCCGGAGCCACCACCAATGGCCACACCCATATTCTCTTTATAGGATTCGGGCAATGGGTAAAGATCGGCATCCATCAGCGCTTCCATCGTCGCGGCAAAAGAAAGTTGATCGGCCCGCGACATGCGCTTGATGGAAAATTCTCCCGGGATCGATCGGCGGGGATCAAAATTCTTAATTTGCCCGCCTTTATGGGTTCGGAACTCGCTCGTATCAAAAAGGTCAATCTCGGAGATACCGCAGACGCCCTGCCTTAGTGCGGCGGCAAATTGCGCGACATCGCCGCCAATAGCGTTTTTTGTTCCTAAGCCCGTGATGACAATGCGCTTATTTTTTTTCATGAGGAGTTATTCACCAATACGTTAAAATCTTGCCTTCAATTTATCCTTCGGCTTTCGATCTCGCGTCCCCTTTAACATCGGCGATTTTTTGTTCGAAAACCTGTCGAGCCTGATCCAAAACAGAGCTGATTGAAAAATTCCGGGCCTGATAGTCAGGGTGGATCGATGCAATCAATTCCAGGGTAATGACATTATCTTTGCGCGTGTTAAATGAAAACGTTCCGGGACGGAAGAGTTGATCCGTGCCGGTGATAAAAACCAGATCAAGGCTGACGCCGCAATAGCGCGCGATACTGAACACACCCCGGTTAAAAGTCGAGAGATTGCCGTCGCGGCTTCTCGTGCCTTCGGGAAAAACAAAAAAAATGCCACCCGCCGCCAGATGCGCCTTGACGTTCTCCAGATTTTTAATCATAGCCTCCCCAAGCATCTCAGCGGGTGACGACGGCACATAACCCGCCCTTCTCAAAAACCAGCCGAATATGGGTACGCGGAAAAACGTGTTTTTTACGATGGTCGTCTGTTGAGAGAAAAGCGACACCAGCAGAATCGGATCAAGATACGAGATATGATTGCAGATGATAATGGACGACCGAAGCTCGCGC
>CAIVDK010000197.1 GCA_903904655.1 uncultured delta proteobacterium
AACATAAATTGCTGTTCGGGAAATTGCAAGGAAATTATTCTTCCGAATATTTTTCAACAATCTCTTTATAAGGAGCGGCCGACATGAGAAAAACCATCTGGGATCAATATCGCAACAAGCTTCGAACTGCCGATAATGCTGTTAAGGTCGTGAAATCGGAGGACTGGGTCTATTACAGCCATTTCGTCATGACCCCGGTGACTTTAGACAGTGCCCTGGCTAAAAGGATCGGCGATGGCTTGACGGATGTGAATATCAGCGTCTCCAACGGCATGCATCCGGTTCAGACCGCCGCCTGCGATCCTGAAGGAAAGACGTTTACCTACAACAGCAGCTTCTACAGCCGGAGCGACCGGACATTGGCCAAGCAGGGCGCAACCTTTTTCATCCCCGCGAATTACCATGAACAGCCGTGGCGAATGCGCAACGGTTTTTCACCCAAACCGAATGTCGCCATGATCAAGACAACCCCCATGGATGCAAACGGCTTCTTCAATTTCGGCACATCCAATTCCTACATCAAGGCGGTGACCGAAATGGCGGACACCATCATTGTGGAAACCAACGAAGGTGTCCCCAGATGTCTCGGCGGGCACAGTGAAAACATCCATATCTCGGATGTCGATTTCATTGTGGAGGTCCAGAAGGCCCCAATGCTTACAATACCCCGACCGAAGGCTTCCGCGGAAGAGGAAATGATGGCCAGCCTGATCATCAAGGAAATACCCGATGGCGCCTGCCTGCAGCTTGGGATCGGCGGCCTTCCCAATACAGTCGGAAGCCTGATCGCCGAATCAGATCTCCGGGATTTAGGGATGCAAAGCGAGATGATGTGCGACGCCTTCATGGATCTCTATGACCGGGGAAAGATCTCCGGGAAATACAAATTCACGGATAAGAATAAAATGATCTATACCTTTGCCATGGGCACTCAGGAACTGTATGAATTTGTCAACGACAACCCCGTCTGTGCGAGCTACCCCGTTGATTACACGAATACGCCGGAGAATATCGCAAAAAACGAAAACATGATCAGCATCAACAATGCCGTACAGGTTGACCTCTATGGGCAGATTGCCTCCGAGGCTATTGGCGACAGGCAGATCTCCGGGTCGGGAGGCCAGGGGGATTTTGTCGTTGGTGCGGCGAAATCGAAAGGGGGCAAAGCTTTTATCTGCCTCAAATCGACCCGCAGGATCGGTGATCAGGTCGTCTCCAGGATTGTCCCCGATCTCCAGGGAATCACTTCGATACCACGAGCCTGGGCTTTTTATGTTGTCACAGAGTATGGGAAGGTTTGTCTCAAGGGCTTGTCCACCTGGGGCATTGCCGAGAATTTGATTTCTATCGCCCATCCCGATTTCCGGGACGATTTGATCAAGGCGGCCGCAAAGAAGGGAATTTGGAGAAGAAGCAACAAGAAGTGATCCTTCATACGTAACCGGCACCTAGCGTTCGGATTCATCTCCGCCTAGAAACAACCGCCTCGGATCGAAAGAGCGCAGGAACTGCAGATCTTCTCCTGAGGGACGCGGCAGGACTTTCAGTGTGTCGTGAACCTTTAAATCCCAACCGCAGGCATCCTTTATGGCCCTGATGGATTCCTCTTCCGATTTGGCAGGCCCGATGGGAAAATATCCCGTCAATATCAGTTCATGATTGCCCAAGTCTTTCTCGAACATGCCGAGTTGGGAAACAACCGTGGTGACCTTCATGCCGGGAGAAGTGATATAAGGAACCTTCGCCACAAACCGACTTTTATTCTGCTCGAGAGTCACGATGCATTCATTGGCCCCGGAAGCCACATCATTGGCGCCACCCGATCCGACGAGATAGGGACCTTTGGGTGAGAGCTTTGTGGTGTTGATATTACCGAATCGGTCAATCTGTCCTGCCCCGAGAATGCCGATGCTGGAAGTCTGGGAGCCACTCATGAAAATGCCCAGGGAGGTAAAGATATCTGAAATCATTCTGCATGAGGGGATGTTGCGCAGATTGAAAACAAAGGGATCGGCCGGTTGGGGGGAATAGCCGTAATAGCCGATTTCAGCAATCAACTCTAAAGGATATCCGGCCCGGCGAAGATCGTAATAAGCCAGCCACGCGGCCAGGTTGGAAACACCGATGCCGCACAGAGCCAGCTGATATTTTTTTGTCTTCACGATATCCTGAATCTTGTTTGAAGAAGCAAACACGATTTTTTCCGCAGGTGTTGCCTCTTCCGGAAGAGTCAGGCGTGCAGATCGCTCCGAAAGTTCCGATGTCCAGGAATCATCCTGGATTCTTCCCTTTAAGAACCAGATTCGCTGCTGACCAAGGCGGTCAAGAAATTCATCGTGATTCCGGCATCCCAGTACCCATTTATCCACCCAGGCCTGATATTGTTCCGGATTCCGCGAGGCCTGCCGGGCTTCCATAATGAATGCTTCATCCTCGCCATACCCTTCGAATTCCGGCATCCCCAGGGCATGCAGGCCAGTCGGATGGGCGCCCATGGGCACCGGGCAGACCGCTTTGACGACATAGCTGGGAATGCGAGTCATATAGGCGTGGCGACGAATGAAATCGGCGTCGACGATTTTATCAACGGTGACAATAACCGCTCCCTTGGCAGCGAGAGGGCCATAGTGGTTTCCGGAGTAGGGTGCGGCAATCAGGGTATTGCCTTCCGTGTCCGATGCCCATCCATGAACAAGGCTAATATCCGGATGAAGGGCCTTTACGAAATTGAGCGATTCTCCGCTTCCGAAAGGGTCCGGCATCCGGAAGAAGCTGTCTTTATTGTCCGTTTCCATGGAGCTGCCGCAGAGAGATTTGGTGGGGAATGCCGGCACGCCCATGGCGCCGGCCATCAGGCGAAGCGTGAGAGTCAGATATGACCAGTTTTCGAAATCGACAGTTCCTTCCTGCATGGCGCGCGTAAGGATGGGGTTGGGGCTCGGAAAGGGGTATCCGTCTCCATTAAAGCCGGAGATGATTTTCCGGCATAATTTCCCGTAAACGTAAAGGGCGAAATTATATGCGCCTCCCACAACGGCGATCAAGGTAAAGCCCGGATCTTTTCCCCAGAACTGGCGGGCGATTTCATAGTATGCGGCAGTCGGGGATGCCATGCCGGCGCCGTTTTGCAGGCTCATTCCCGGTTTGACGAATTGCCGGACAGCTTCAGAGAGTTCCATCACCTTACCGGTACCAATGGTTTCGCTGTATGCCATTTTGTCGTTGAGAAATTTTCTCAGATCAGAATCCATTATGTCCCCCTCTGCTTGTAGCTGCCTCTCACGGGGCATGAACTGTAGCACTTGAAGCAGGCGTACTGGAAACCGATGAAGCTTGCCTGGTAGGTCATAAAGAAATCTTTGGTGAAGAGCATTTTTATTTGCTCATCGGATGATTTGCCTGCCCATTTCATCCAGAAACCGATGATCTTTGCCAGACCGTAGGGCTGCGAAACCTTGATACATTTTCCAAAATCCGTCTGGCCTTCAACATTCAGGGCGGCGGCGGGGCAGCTCTCCACGCAGATGTTGCATTGGGTGCAGAGATCCTCGGTGACCTGCGGATCTGAAGG
>CAIVDK010000198.1 GCA_903904655.1 uncultured delta proteobacterium
GGACGTGATGGTCTTTCGCCGTTGGATATAGCCATGGTTATTCTCCTTTCGTAGTATTTTCTTCTCGAGTGATTGCTTTTATGAGCGTCGGCCTGCTGGGTTTTGCCTCGCCTGCCGACTTTTCATCTCTATTTGCTGCTGAATTATCGGTTTCTATGCGTATCGACGTGCGCTTCACTTCCACCACGGCAACTTCTGCATCCATCCCCTCACGGGTGACAGCGCCTTCTTTGGCTATGGTCATAAATTTTAAAACCCGATCGTCAATTTTAAAACTTCTTTCCATTTCGGCCACGATGGAACCGTCACCGGCGTAGTCGATGAAAAAATAAAATCCGTCTTTTTGTTTGTTGATTTCGTAGGCCAGGCGCCGTTTGCCCCATTTTTCAGCTTTGGCGATGACCCCTTTACGTTCGGTGATGATGTTTGAAGACCGATCAATGATGGCAGTGATCTCTTCTTCCGTCAAATCCGTTTTGACAATAGTGATAACTTCATATCTTTTCAAAATTTCCTCCTTTCGGCTCTAAAGCCCCTGAATAAGTTCAGGAGCAAGGGAAGTCCATAAACATCGTGATGGTGCCTTCTATACCAGGCTTAACAAGAAATCAAGAATTATTATGTTAGCTGTAGATGACCTATGATTGTGTCAGTGCTTTGTTCATTTCAAGGTTTCTTGGTGTGCTCATTGGGTTTAATGATGACCTTGATCGATTCCCGGCCATCGGATACCAAATTAAAACCTTTAATAATATCAGTTAAGGCAAGCCGATGCGTGATCAGATCATCTACGACGATCTTGCCTGATTCAATCAATTTCATCGCTTCGGTAATATCCGCAGGCCCGCAATAATAAGACGTGATGATGGTAATTTCCTTCATCCAGAAGTCATTGACAGGAACGATAACCTGCTTATCCGGTCCGGGGACGGCAAACAGGACAATCACGCCGCCCTTATCGACACATTTCCATGCCTGCTCCACAGCTGAATCAGCCGAGACGCATAAAAATACGACGTCGGCCTTCTTGCCATTTTCCGCAACCAATCGTTTTGGGGAATTATTGGTCGCGTCGATGATGACGTCAGCCCCCATCTGTGCGGCAAATTCCAGCTTTAAATGGTTAATGTCGGCGGCTATTACTTTACATCCTTTTTCCTTGGCCAGCTTTATGTGAAGCAGTCCGGCCATTCCACACCCCATGACCATTACAGACTGTCCCTTCTTTATACAGGCCTGCCTCTGCGCCCTGACGACGCAGGCCAGAGGTTCAATGAAGGTGCTTTGATCATAGGTAATATTTTCAGGCAGTAAATATGTTCCGCGCTCTACAAGAATCTCCGGAACCAGGATGTATTCGGCAAAACCGCCGGGAAGTCGTTCCTTAACCTCCGAACATTGAGGATAGTGTCCGTTTTCGCAATAAAAACATTTCATGCAGGGCACTTTAGGAGCGATAAATACCCGGTCGCCTAATTTATATTTATTTACGGAATCGCCGAGGGCGGCAACCTGCGCGCCTATTTCATGCCCTTGTACCAACGGCGCTCTCGGGAGCCGGTACCATTCGACGACATCACTGCCGCAGATGCCGCAGGACATAACCTTGACCAGTATCTCTTTAGGGCCGGGGTTAGGAGTGGGTACTTCTTCGATCCGGATATCTTTGTTATTATGCCAGTAGGAAACTTTCATTTATTTTTCAATGTATTATAAAGATCAAAAGCTTTTGCCGGCGTCTCGTTGTCATGGACAACGGCCCGCACCGCCTGAATCATGGCAATTGGTGCCTCGGACTGGAAAATGTTACGCCCCATATCAACACCGGAGGCGCCCTTTGTAACCGCGTTATAAGCCATCGTCAGGGCTTCAAGCTCCGGTATCTTCTGACCACCGGCCATTACGATAGGCACAGGGCAGGATGCAGTGACCGTCTCGAAATCTTCAGCAACATAGTAAGTTTTGATATAGTGAGCGCCGAGCTCAGCGCATATCCTGCAGGCCAGCCGGAAATATTTCGCGTCCCGGGCCATATCCTTGCCTACCGCTGTCACCGCAAGGGTAGGAATCCCGTAACGCGTGCCGATATCAACCATCCTGGTCATGTTGATGATCGACTGTTTTTCATATTCGCCACCGATAAAGACCTGAACAGCCATGGCACAGACATTTAAACGGATAGATTCTTCGATATCAACAGCAATATCTTCATTGGACAACTCTTTGAGAATGCTGGCGCCTCCGGAAACCCGAAGCACAATGGATTGAGAAGTGGAA
>CAIVDK010000199.1 GCA_903904655.1 uncultured delta proteobacterium
ACGGATCCGTATGCCCGGTAGAGCGGGATAGGAGAAGGCCGTGAAGCCTTCCCCTATCCCAATGCCTTTCAAATAGGCTCAATTTTAGCCTACCTTATTGGTGTTCCTAAATTAGCGATCTTCGCCTGCATTTCAGGGGTCAACTGTTTCACAAGCTCGACATTGTAAGCACGGGAAGTGGTATCTGCGAGGATGGCGGGAGTAGCGCCAAATATCCGCGCGGCACCGATTGCATAGCCCCGTGACTTTGCCGCTGGCGATCCTTCCGCAACCGCTGGATCGACATTGGTGGCAATGATTGAAATAGTATTGTCGCTGTTACGGCGGATATCGAAGGTACGGAACTGCTGGGGAAAATCCTTAAACGATGCAGTTTCGACCTCCCAGAAACTTCGTTCAGGTTTGTCGTTGGGATCCAACGGATTATTAGGCTGGGCCGTCACTATGTTTTGGTGACGATGTCCCGCGATCCACAGGATTAAATTCGGATAGGAATGGAGGGTGACGAGCAGCGGGTTTTCAAGGGTCTTGTCGTAGAAAGCATAAGTGGGCGTTGTATCGGTGAGGCTCGCTTGCGGTCTGATCGGGTAATGCGACGCAATGATCATGAGTTTGTCTTCGTCCTGCCCCTTCTGGAGTTCACCTGTGAGCCAGTCGATCCGGGGCTGGTCGAGACAAGCGGTGCCATAATACTGCATCCTTCCTATCGCGTCATTTTTCTTGCAAGTAGCGTCCAGCACGATGACCTTGATCGGCATATCAGACTTCGGCTCGAAGGTATAGGAGGCAAAGTCATTGTCGAGGTTGGCCCTGGTGAAGCCATGACCGACCGGGTTCGAAGTGGTCGTGAAAAATTCGCTCATATAATTCAGGCTTGAGGAGGTACTGGTCGCGAGGGAACGGCGATTTGCATCGGCGATGACCGTTGGGGGTGTGGAAAAGTTCGCCACCGGCCCTGATTTGATGACATTTCCATAGGGCGTCTCGCCATCAACCACACCCATATAGTAACCGGTTTGATCTATGCTCCAGGTCGGAAGCGTGGCCTGATAGATGGAGTACATATTGATGTTGAGTATTTCAGTCCCGATATGGGCGTTTAACAGTTTTGTGTTCTCGTAGAGAACGCCCATCCAGAACTGATCGTGATTGGCAATGGCTGTATACCAGGGGATCGCCCTGTTGAGCCCGGCGGCCTTGTATTGTTTCTGATAATCGATGGTGTTGGCACCGAGATTAGCGCCGGAGCTGGGGGTGATGACTTTGCCGTCAAAAACATCGATCATCCATCTCAGCTCATTATACTGAGTTTTGGAGACATTGTCACCGAGAGAGATGCCGAAATCAAACGGCGTTCTTTCGTGTAAAGCGTTGACTGTCTGGATGGCGGCATCGAGGACATGAGTCGTCGCGATAAATGTCGGTGTCCAGGCTCCTCCTGTAAGCCCCCCAGAGGTTGGACCAAACAATGCGTTCCAAGCAGGATAGAGCGCTGAAGCTGGGGATTCTTTGTCGGTCATATGGAGGTCGCTCATGCAGAAAAATGACAAAAGCCGCGCAGCATTGTTCGCATTCGTGTAGCCGGGGGCAAGTTCGGTCCGCTTTACGTAAGGTAGGCCTGCCCCTACATGCCAACTGCTATAACCGAATTGCGCGTATAGCGATACGTCTTTCGGGTTAATCTGCGGCGTATCCGCAGCTAGGCCGATGGGCAGGATCTGCTGTTGGGCTGTCGTGTAAACATCCTTGGCGATCGGCCATTCTAAAACCTGCGCCGGGTTGTCGCTACTTCCGCTGCAGCCGCTTAGCAGAACGATGACGAACAAGAGAACCACATTAATCTTCAAAAATTTCAATTTGATTACCTCTCTCTTTTTTTTTAGTCGACCTGTTAGGTTTTGCTTTTCAACAAACTGGATTCGCTTAGCTTTTCCTTGAGCACCAAGGTAATGCTTTTAGTGGTTGAAAGCATTTGATTAAGAACTTGCTTTCATTAGGAAATGAGCATAGGGAAGCCACTCTTGTAAGTCAAGTAAATTATTCCACAAAATGTAGTGCTCGACACAGATGACCGCGCCGGGGGGCAAATTGCGACATCCGTCCTAATGAGAAATATGCGTATCTTTTGGTCGTTTCTCTCATCTGGTTCAATCAGTATCGGCCTGTTGCCCAAATCACTTTTTTTGCAGCTTTTTAATCTAAGATGCCCCTAGCCGCATATGGGGGAAAAAAACTTTCTGCCTAAGTTATCAATAGCATTTCGAATAATGGAAAACATTAAACCCGAGCATAAAAGCAGCTTTTCGGTGAAAGGGGATTCAGATCCTTTCACCAGTCTGCGATCTTTGCCGTAAGACAGAAGCACCATGATGTTTTGTATGGCTGATGTGAGATATTCCTGAATCTGAACACGCCAAAGTCTGCGCCAACGCGCCCGCTTAAATCCATATCTCGTCGCCCGGGCAAACGACCGTTCCATCAGATGCTGACGGGTACGGATGTCCCGCTTGGCCGTTTGAGATTGAGCGGCGTTGCGCATCTTGTTCAATCTTCCTTCCGGCGATGCCGGGTGAGTGTCCGGCTGTTTTTCGACGTTGTGCACTGAGTAACCAAAGAACAGTTTCGACAAACCTTGTTCGAATATCTATATTCATAAGCATCCTGTTTGGGCTTATAGCTGCCTTTCTTTAAATGGTTTCTGGCAGGACACAAGTAAGTATCCATCTCTGGCTGATACTGGAAATCCTCTTCGTGAAAGATACCTTTGATTACCAGTTCAAAGAGCTGGTAAATTGCTACAAATGGTTATGGCATCAATCCATGTGTTCCAATGACAGTTTTGCGGGCTGTTTCCCCAAAAGCACCATGCCGAAATGCTCGTATTTCTCACCGGTTTTTGTATCCACGTCATGCCAGCGCGCCAGAAACTCGCGTTCTCTGAGCCAGGTGCGCCGAATGGTGGACGGATCCTCAAACAGCAAGACATCCTTATTGAGGCCAATGACAATGGCGTAGTGGCCGTCGTTCCAGTCGCTGCGCCAGTCGTCGAG
>CAIVDK010000200.1 GCA_903904655.1 uncultured delta proteobacterium
CCATAACATGCTCACTATTTTTACAATTCCTAAGCCATTCGAAGGCCATATATCGATAATTCAGAGGAACGCTATCCAAAGTTGGCTGCAACTTAGGCCAAAATGTGAGGTAATTCTTTGTGGTCGGGATGATGGAGTAGCTGAAGTTTCAAAAGAGTTAGGGGTTCAGCACATTGCCGATATCGCTTGCACCGTGTATGGTACGCCTTTATTGAGTTCAGCGTTTAAGCAAGTACAAGATGTGGCTCAACATCGACTAATCTGTTACGTTAACGCTGACATTATTCTCTTCTCAGACTTGCTGACAGCAATTGAACGAATTCAATTCAAACGGTTCTTGATGGTTGGGCAACGCTGGGATTTGGATGTAAAGACAGAGATTAATTTTGAATCTACAAAATGGATGCAGAGATTAGAGGAGGATCTGAGGTCACAAGGTATCTTGCATCCAGCTTCGGGCAGTGACTATGTTGTGTTTCCAAAGGGTAGTATAGGGGAATTGCCCGATTTTGCCGTTGGGCGTCCTGGGTGGGATAACTGGCTCATTTACCATGCGAGAGCATTAGGACTGCCGGTAATTGATTCGACTCAAGCGGTAACCATAATCCACCAGAATCATGATTATGGACACGTGCCAGAAAGACTTGGTGAAACGTTCGAAGGGCCAGAAGCAAATCAAAACAGGGCTCTTATGGGCGGTTCCGAAAATCGGTTCGTCCTCCTGGACGCTACGTGGCTCTTAACGCCACAAGACCTGGTACCGGCACGGACTTTCAGGCACTTGTCTAGGGCCATGTTTTTATGGCTTGCGGTTCACCTACGGCTGTACCCCTTACATCGCAAAATCAAAAGTGCGCTCCCTTTTCTAAAGCGCTTTCCGAATGGATTACTTGGCTGGGTTGAACCTTTATTTCGGCAAAATCAAGGGCCTACCCAAAAGCCATGACCCCCATTATTCCTACAATTCTGTTCGCCTATGCCAGGCCAGATCACTTGATTAAAACTATCGATTGCTTGAAGCAGAACGATGTCCCATTGATTTATGCCTTCAGTGATGGCCCTCGTAAGCCACGAGACGCTCTTGCGGTTGCTGAAGTTCGGCGAATCTTGCGCTCGATTGACTGGTGTGAACTGAAGTTGTGTGAACGGGAAACCAACTTAGGACTTGGTCGGTCGATCCTTACCGGCGTAACGGAAGTACTCAGCAAACACGGGGCGGCAATTGTTTTTGAAGATGATCTCGTGTGCGTGCCTGGAACCTATACCTATCTTTGCGAAGCTTTGATGCGCTACAACGATGACACTCGCATAATGAGTGTAACTGGTTGGACGCACCCCATCATCACGCCGACTGATATCACAGACCAGCCCTATTTCGACGGTCGAGCAGAATGCTTGGTATGGGGAACATGGACAAGGGCATGGCAGGGGATGGAAACGGACGCGAATTCCCTGATAAAAAAATGCAAAGCCCGTGGCATAGATGTTTATGAGTACGGAGCCGATCTGTATGATATGGCCAAGATGGAATTGCGACGGAATATATGGGCGGTCAGATTCCTGTACTGGCACATCCTGAACAGCGGTCTTTGTCTTCGGCCCCCATGGAGCATGGTGAAGCATATCGGTTGGGATACAAAAGGAACAAACGCCAAGAAGGCTCGCATCTGGCTGGATCCTCCACTCAAGCCATGCCCATTAATACCGCTCCCCTGGCCTGAGCCAGTCGAAGATCCAGAATGCGGTGTGTTGTGGCGGAAAGCCTGCGGCGCTAGGCCAAACACCCCTAGACGTATCTACCGTTTTAGTCGTCGGACAGCTTCAGAGATAGTTAGATTATTGGGATCGTAAGAGTGAGAATCGGGACATCATGAACCTGAAAGAAAAGATTAAACGTGTAACTCCGCCGGTGCTCATTGACCTTGCCAGATGTTTGCAGTCTGAACTCAATTCCCGTGCAGAATGGGAATATATACCGGAAGGCTGGAATTACGCCATGTCCCACCCGGAAGTTAAAGGCTGGAACGTCCAGGATGTATTGGAAGCATACAAGCAAAAGTGGCCCCAATTTGTTGCCATGATAAACGGCACCGGGCCACTGGGTTTAGC
>CAIVDK010000201.1 GCA_903904655.1 uncultured delta proteobacterium
CAGCAAATAACTTCTATTTTATCGTTATTGGCTTATCCACAGTACCGGCAAAGAAAACAATAATTTCTGCCGTCTTTGTTCCTTCGTTTTTTCCATAATGCGCTTTGTTGACAACCTCAACAATAGAATCTCCGGCTTTGAGATGCAGCTTCTTTTTATCTTCAGCAACTACAGTCAGTTCACCACTTAACAAAACTCCCGCATTGATTACCGGATGTTCATGCATAGACAATTCCGCGCCTGCGGGAATCTTTATTCTCAAAATTGTAATTTCCGGCTTGCCTTTTGGATACTCCGAAAGCACTACTCCATCCCAACTTGAGCTTGATTTTGCCAATGTTTCAACAGCAACATTCTCTCCACCGGCAGCCCAACCATTTATTGATAGAAATAATACGATACAAATTCCTAGAATAATTTTTTTCACTCGATTCTTCTCCCTTTATTCAAAATCGTTCTTTGCCTGCATGCTTTGCTACAAGTCCGACAATTTTATTAATCATGCTTCTTCTACAGCCTTCCGTCTTCCAGAAAGCTGAAGTATTCAGTTCTGTTAAAGATTATATGGTCAAGCAGCTCGACACCTAGGATTTCACCCGCGGCTTTGAGTTGAGCTGTGATATTGATGTCACTTGGCGATGGCTCAACACTTCCACTCGGATGATTGTGGGCGACAATGACTGCCGATGCGCGGTCAAAAAGCGCGTCGGCGAAGACTTCACGCGGATGAACAGGGCTGCGATCAACCAGGCCAATTGAAACCACGCGGATGTTCAGAATTTCATTTGCCCCATTGATGGTGGCACAGAGAAAATGTTCTTGTTTTCGGTCGGCGTAGTGTCGGATGTGCGGGAGCAGATCGGCGGGAGTTTCAATTTTCACGCCTTCGGGCTTGATGCGACGGCGGGCAAACTCAATTGCCGCCAGAATCAATGTGGCTTTCGCATTCCCCACGCCTTCAAAGTTCGTTAGATCTTCCACCTGCACTTTCAGACCTTTTTCGTCAATGAGACGCGCCAGCTTTCCGGCGAGCGTCATGACATCCATTCCCTGTGTGCCTTTCCCCAGCAGAACCGCCAGCAATTCCTGATCGCTCAAAGCAGCTGCGCCTTTGCGCAGTAGCTTCTCTCTCGGTCTGTCAGCTTCGGGAATTTGATTGATAGTCTTGCCCATAGTTTTCATGCCGCAACCGATAAATGATTCTGGATCACCGTGACCGCCATGATATCAAAAATGCCGCCAGTATCCGTGTATTTAGGATCGGATAATTCCTCGTAGCGCCCACGATCATCGTATGCCGTTTGTATCTCACCATTGACCTGTCCTCGATAAGCCCCTTCGAGATATAAACGATCTTCCCGATGCGCAATAACAGTGCTCTGTATGACCGGATCGGCGACCTTTTCTTCCGTGACCTGCTTGATGTAAAGAGCTTCCTCGTCAGTAATATCGAATCTGGATTGAATCTCTGCGATCATATCATGAACGGACACCTTTTTTAGTGGCAGCCCCGATCCCTTCTTACCCTTACCTGGTTTGAGTTTGACCGTTCCACCACCACTCTCCACACCCTGATACTCAACGGCAGCCTTAATGACTTCCGTCTGACGAATCTGCTTCATTAACTCAGACACGCTTCCTGCCTTGATGAGCTGCGGGCCAACGTATTCGGCAAACGTGGCGAATTCTTTGATCTCCGGCGCATAGGTAAAGAAGCAGGTAAGAAAATGAAAGCTCTTCACAAAGCGGGCAAGCAGGTACACGAAAGCTTTACGCTCTTCCAAGTCTGTAATTCTCGCGTGAAAGCGAACTCTCAGAGGATTAACCATGAATTGCACCTGGGCATCCGTGCCTTTCGCAAGCAGTTTGACGAAATCAGCAGCATCCTTTTGTGTGAATACTGTCGCTGCTAAAATTTCGCGGTAAAGCTTCAAACACAGCTCATGATCCGGTTCTTCGGGCTCAAACGGGGTGCCTTGACGATATTTCTTAAAAGCCTTGAGAATAGCTTTGGCATTGTTGGTGAAGTCCACGACCACGACACGATCTTTGCCTTCGTAACAGCGGTTCAGCCGTGAGAGCGTCTGCACTGCATTGCGATCAACAACCGGTTTATCCAGAAACATTCCGGCAAGCAGCGGCTGGTCAAATCCGGTCTGAAATTTGTTGGCCACGATCATCAGACGGTAGTCGTCGCCTTCAAACCGTTCCTCAATCAACTCTCCATCCTTCAATTCGTTCACGGCATGCTCACTGATCGGCGCGTTTGTTTCCGGATGGACAAAATCAGAGAAAGCATAGAGCGCCTTATATTCAGCACCTCGCACCTTGATCTTTTCCTTGATGATCTCAAAATATCTCAGACCGGCGACGCGGGAGGTCGTCACAATCATAGCCTTAGCTCGTCCGTTGATAAGCGGCATTACGTCCTTTTCGAAGATACGCAACATCACTTCGGACTTGTATTGAATAAGCCCGTCATCCTGAAAGGCGACATTTTGGAGCGCCTTCGAAACAACACCCTTGGGATAGATCTTTTCCTCATCGGGTTTAGGTACGACCGCGCAATGCAGGTTGTAGAGAGTCTTGTAAGAAATAATGCTGGCTGCCACATCCACGATGTATCCTTCGGCGATGGCTTCAGCTTCGCTGTAAGTGTCAAATGGCTCACCGAATAAATTGACGGTAGCCGGCGCCGGAGTGGCGGTGAACGCAACAATCATCTGATTGATATCGTGCTCACGAATGACCTTGGCGATTTGCTCTTCCGGGTCCATCTCGGGCGCATCGGCATCCGGTTCGTCCGTATTGCGGAAGGGCAATCTGATTGCCGCACCCATCTGTCCTTCCTGCGAGCGGTGGGCTTCATCAATCAGGAAGGCGACCCGGAGCTTCTTTAGCTCTGGAATTTCTTCGAGCTTCTCCAGCACCCAGGCAAACTTCTGTTGTGTGGTGACGATGATCGGTTTTCTTTGTTGAAGAAAGCGCGGCAAATCTTCAGCTTTCCGCGCCAGGCCAATAACATCCTGAAGGTGTGTGAAGTTTGCGATATCATCTTTTATGTTTGTGTCGAGGGACTTTCGGTCGGTAAGTATGAATACCTGATCCACCAACTTCTCGCTGGTGCCGGGCTTAAACAGGCTATGGAGACGGTCAGCCATCCAGCACATCGTGAGCGTCTTACCGCTACCGGCGGAATGGTTGATAAGATATTTGCGGCCAATGTCTGCTTTTTCGATAAATTGCGTTGAGATGTCATCGGCCACCTTCCTCACCGTGCGGCTTTGGTGGTAGCGCGGAAAGATTGTAAAGGCCGGGCGTTCCGGTTTATCGTCTTGGGCGTCACGATGTGGCACACGGACAAGAAAAAAAGAAAGCGCCTCCAGCAGATGTTCCTTCGACAAGACTTCGCGGTATAGAAACTCCACGGGATACTCAGTAGCCGTTTGCGCCGTGTTCGTCAGGCCAGTATTGTGCCAGCGGAAGTTTTCTTCCCGGCGCGGGTCGGTGGCGGCCATCACATCGCTGGTATCTGCGGCAAGGTAGAGAAACGGGTGCTGGAAAATCTTGTGTATGTGATCGCGGGAGGCGAACTGCGAGACGGCATCATGTACGGTCTGGTTCTTTTCGTGTTTCAACTCCAGCGCCACAATGGGCAGGCCGTTGAGGAAGAAGACAAAATCAATCTCCTCATTGGTATCGCCGAAGTAAAAATGCGGGCGAAAAGTGATGCGGTTCTCGCCATGTTTCTTCACGGCGGCGCTCTCGGCGGAACGGGGTTTGGGGTAGTAGAGACGCAGCTCCAATCCGCGCACTTTCAGCCCGTGGCGCAGCAACATCCACAATGGCGTATGCTCCAACTCCTTGCGCAGAGCCTTGAATACCTCGTCGCGCGCATCCGTTCCGTAGTCGTCCGTAAGCTTTGTGAGTGTGTCGGCCTGCGTTGCTTTGAGAAATACCCAAAGCTGATCTTCAGCAATGAAATGCTCGGTATCCGTGATGTCGGACTGTTCCAGCACACCATAGCTATGTTCGCGAACAAGGTATTTCGCGATGTGCTCTTGAAAGGTCAGTTCAGGTTGTTTTTTCCGAGCCATGGTCAGTCCTCGTTCGCCTTCAACTTTTGCTGTTTTCTGGCGGATAGTTGCTTGAAGTTTGCGCCAGTAATAACCGGCTTACCGGTCTGGGCCTCAATGTCTTTGCGCGTCCTGCCGGCCACTGCCCCGCCGTCGTGGGCGTCTTTCTTCAGGGGCGTCATACCTTGCGAATCTCTGTTCCGGTGCAGCTCCGTGGTGGTTGCTTCGGCAAGCATTGTCAGGATCAGCTCTATATCGGTCATGTGATCGCGGAGGTTCTCCCGCTCCAGGTCTTTCACCTGCTTGTATTCCTCCACCTTCAGGTTAAAAGTACCTTGCATGATCTCATTGGTCAAAATGGCATATTCCGAGTTGGTCCGAGCACCCCGGTCTTTCCATTCATCAGTCAAATCCTGCCGAACGGCAATGCCCCGCAGCCGCTTGTCAATCCACTCTTTGGGGTAGCCCTTCTTTTCGTAGAGTTCCTGCATCCGACCCATGGCCAGCTCGGGGTTTTCGATCTCGTCAATACGCTCCTTGCCGACCCTCGCCAGCCAACGCTTCAGTGGCTCTACTTTTGGCGATGGTATGGACTGAATAATTCGGAACATAGTCTCGGTGTTGGCGCAGTCTGTCGCATAGGATTTGCCGTCGTTGGACTGCATTTTCAGTTGTCCGATTTTTTCGGACAACTGATCATAACCTTCTTGTAATAGCTTCTTTTTCAGATCGTTCCAGTACTTGCGAGGCCTATCGCCTCCAACCAGAACTTCGACCACGTCAATGATTGAGAACCACCATTCGCCCTCGTGAAGCGTTTTGCGGATCTGTTTGCCTTGAAACACGGTCAATTTTTTGTCTTTTTTAGTGGTCATGATGATTGCCTTTCCCCACCACATCCACATCTAATATCCACCGCTGGCCTGTGACACACTCGTGAATCAGGGACTTGCGGTAGACGGTAAGAGTCGCGATTTGGGATACGATGCAAGCAGTTAGAGAGCGGTACTCGGCGCTCTTCTCCTCAACATGCGCAACGATAGCTCGTTGCTCGTCGAGCGGAGGTAATGGTATGGCGAGGTAATTGTATTTGGCCGCGCTAATGTTTTGGATGGTAGCCCGTGTGAAAATTAGATTCTTCCAAGATTCGTATGCCGTACTCTTGGTGAAAATGTAGAGAAAAAGAGGATCGAGTTTCCAGAGCAGCGTTCGTGCACGGATAAGGTAGCCGGCAAAGCAAGCCTCGCCGTCGTAATTGCGGAACATGAACGTCTTTCCGACTGTTGCGCCGCTGCGGGCAAACAAGACATCGTTCGGTTCAAGCAATGCCTCGTGGGCGATTTCGCGAGGTAGCGAACGGAAGGTGTCCTCACGCAAGTTTCCATCATCATCGAAATCGGTAATTCGCAAGTAGCGCGGTAAGTCTCGTTCTTCCAGTTCAGCGGCTTCATTCAGGCCGTAGGTAAGCGGCTCGCGCAGCAGACGTTTGAGACATGGCGCAGACCAATGTGCCGGAATCTCACCAAGCCAGTCCTCCCCGGAGGCCTTAGTTCGCGTGCCGGGTTTCAGCCCGCGTGTGACGGCGCTGGTGATTGTTTCTTTGCGGAGGGCATCGAGGGTTTCAAGTTGGCGGCGTTTGGCGGCCACCGCCGCATCAATCGCCGCACAATTAGCATCCAGATACGCCGCAATGCGCTGTTGCTCGTCAGGCGGCGGAAGGGGAATGCGGGCTGAGCGAAATGCGTACTGGGAAAGACCGAATCGGGTTACTCCAACGGCTTTAGCTTCGTATTGTGCTAGAAAAGACTTTGATGCATGAAGCCAAGCCAGAAATGGTCCGCTGACCGACTGGAACCTAGGGCGAATCATCGCAAGGTGGTATCCGCATAATACGCCCGGCAAATCTTCGGCGACAAGAGATGAAATTGCAATATCGTCTGCTGCTTCTGAATCCTTCGTAGCAAGGACATCACCGCGTCTAATCTGAAACTTCCTGATTTCGCGCTCGTCGGCGGAGGCTTCCATGAAATCAATGCCGTTGGTGATACGATCATTCTTGTAAACATCCACGTAGTTGCAGAGTTGAACGGATGTTTCGCCTTCGATTGTGTGCTTATCCACGTTGCTGAACATGACATCAGCAGCCGCATCAAGACGTGTGACTTGCCAGCCGGCCGGCACGGCTTCCGTCCAAGGAGAAAGAGTTTTGATTTCGTCAGCGATATTCATTGACTCGCCAATCCCTCCAACATCTTCTCCGCTTCTTTCTCCAGTTTCCAAGACTCCGCAAGCAATTCTTTTGCGGGCGTGGGCGGCTGGTAGCGGTAAAAGTATCGTATCATGGAACTCTCCTTTCGGGAAGAACAGTCCGCACAACGTCGGCTAGCTGTTTGGCTGTCGGCAGTTTACCCTTGAGTTCCGCCGGCAATTTAGACTGTAGTTGATATGCGGCTACGCCGATAGGGTTGAGTTTCGTGCGCAGGGCGTATTCTACTTCCACGTCGTCCTTTTCGGCGCAAAGGATAATGCCAATTGATGGCTGGTCACCCTCGCCGCGTTCTTTGTCGTTGAGCAGGTTCAAATAGAAATCCATTTTGCCCGCGTGTTCCGGTTCAAATGGCCCAACTTTTAATTCGAAAGCCACCAGCGCCTTGAGGATGCGGTGGTAGAAGAGCAGATCAATGAAATACTCCTTCTGTCCCAAGGCCAGCCGGTATTGGCGACCAACGAAGCAAAAACCGTAGCCGAGTTCAAGCAGGAACGCTTGCAGACGGGAAATCAAACTGTCCTCCAGCTCCCGTTCCTTCACCTTTCCACGGATGCCGAGGAATTCTAAGTTGTAGGTGCTTTTTAGCATTTCGTCCGCCTGCTCGGCAAGATACTCCGGCAGGGCAAGGGGGAAATTGTGGGTTTTCTTCTCGGTAACAGCGCGTTCGTAAGCCCCGGCTTTTATTTGGTTGAGCAGAACATTCCGCGACCAACCGAACCGGGCGGTAGCGCGGAGGTAGTAAAGGCGGGCTGCTGGGTCTGTGAGCTTGTTGAGGATAAGCAGGTTGTGCCCCCAGGGAATTTCTGCAACAAGTTGTTGCAGAAATTCCGTTGATACGGCAGCCCCTACATTTTCCCTTTTGGCGACAGTCTGTCGCCGAATGATAGTATCGCCGGTGGTTGCCGTTCCCGTCAATTTGGCGACAACTTGTCGCCAAATTGCTTCATCAATGTAGGAAAGATAAAGGCGCTTCATGTCCCGCAGATTTCGCGGCGAAAAGCCTGTTATGCGTGGAAACGCCTGCCGTAAGTCTGCTGAAACCATTTCAACCACAGATTCACCCCATCCAAGCACTTGTTGTTTCTCAACAATACCGCGCCCGATGTCCCAATAAAGCAGGATTAGATCGCAGTTCACAGCCCTCGCCGCCGAGATGCGTGCAGAAATCACCCTCGTCTTCAGATTCTCGATAAACTGCAGGTATTCTGGTGAGGTCATCATGTTTTGGTCGTTTGTTTTTTTCATCTGGCCAATCCCTCCAGCATCTTCTCCGCTTCTTTTTCAAGTTTCCAAAACTCCGCAAGCAATTCTTTCGCGGGCTTGGGCGGCTGGTAGCGGTAGAAGTATTTGTTCGGTAGAATTTCGTAGCCTAGCTGCGGGCTGTCTTCCCAGCGGATGATAGGCTTGGCGATTTCCCGTTTCAGGAATGTCGCGATGTCTTCGCCGTGTGGAATGTATTCGTCGTCCTGTACATAGTGCCGATGCGTCCATTCGACGGAAAGGATTTCCGGTTTATCACCCAAAACCGCTTTAATCGTCTTTGCGGCGCTGTCGGCTGGTTTAAGGGTAAATTGCACGGTTTTTTCTTTATTGTCTGTCATCAGGCGCACACGGAAAGTCAGGTCGCTGTCATGAAAAGTCTGCTCCTTGGCGAGGTTGGCAGCGGTAAATGTTTTCTCATAAGGCTCGGTAATATTTGCTGGTTTGTCATTCTCGTCGGTTTGCCAGAATACTACCTTGACTTTATGGAAGGCGAATTCCTTCTCACGGAATATTTTCACGTGCTCATCGTCAAAACCTGGTTTCCATCCTTTGTGGTAACGCTCCTGTATCCATTGCCGATGAACGTCCGTCATCCGATTGCGTTTATTGCCGAACGACTTCGGCTCTTTCTCAAACTGCTGGCGGGCATCAATGAGCATCACACGCCCGCGATGAGCGGCGGGTTTCTCGTTTCTCAGCAGCCAGATGTAGGTAAAAATGCCGGTGTTGTAGAAAAGCTGGTCAGGCAGCATGACAATGGCGTCGAGCCAGTCGTTTTCAAGTATCCAGCGGCGGATTTCGCTCTCGCCTGAGCCGCAGTCGCCATTGGAGAGAGGTGATCCATTAAAAATGATGGCAATGCGGCTGCCGCCATCGGCTGGCGGAATCATCTTGGCAAGCATAGTCTCTAAAAATAGCAGCGCGCCGTCGTTCACCCGAGGCATGCCGGCCTGATAACGGGTCTTCTCCAGTTTTCGAGCTTCTTTCTCGTAGCCGTCTTTGCCGCCCCAGGTGACGCCAAAAGGCGGATTGCTGAGCATGCGGTTGAAGCGGTATTTCGTTTCCGGGAACTGGTCGCCCGGTTCTTTGCTGTGCGGCTCATGGGGAATTAGTGAGTTGCCAAGCAGAACCGTCGCCTGCTGGTCGTTCTTGATCAGAAAGTCAGCCTTACAGATGGCGTAGTTCGTCGGTGATAGCTCCTGGCAGTGGAGGGTCAGGAATTTCTCGACGCGATCCCTCTCGGCTGGGTTGTCTGCGCGGTCTATCAAATGCTCTTTAGCAACGGATACCATGCCGCCTGTCCCGCCGGCGGGATCGTAGATGGAGAAATGCCGGTCGGGGATCGGTATCTCCAGTAACTCGACCATAAGCCGGATGACCTCGCGCGGAGTAAAATGTTCTCCTGCCTCTTCACCGCTTTGTTCCGAGAAGCGCCGCAGAATTTCTTCGTAAATGTAGCCCATCTCCAAGCCGGAGAGCTGATCAGGCCCCAGCGGGAGTTCTTTGTATTGATTCAGGATCGGGGCAAGACGGTTGTTCTTCACCATCGTGGTAATGGTGGCGCGGTAGTTGAATTGCTCGATGATGTCGTTAATATTTTTGGAGAAGCCGTTGATGTAAGCGCGGAAGTTCTCTTCCAGCAGCGTGTGATCTTCCTCATAGACCTTGCGCAGCGTCCATTTCGTTTTATTGGAGAAAGGCGACTGCTGGGGATTTAGTTCGAGTTCCTTGACTAGCTTGGCGAGCTCCTTTTCGGTGAGTTTGGGCCGCTTAGCTAAAACCTCGGCACTTTTAGCCTCACGCCAGCTAAGCAGCACGCACTCCAGTCGCCGAATGACAATGATGGGAAGGATGACGCTCTGGTATTCGTAGGCTTTGTACTTGCCGCGCAGTCGCTCGGCAGATTTCCAGATATCGCCGGCAAGGTTGTCGAGCTTCGGTTTGTTGAGCGAAAGAGCCATTAGATAATCCTTTCAAAATAGCAATTGTTTTATACACTTGTTAATTGAAAAAATCAAAGTAATTGAGTTCTCGCACAATGATTTGCGCTTAAATAGAAGACCTATATACAATCTGTGCCGGGAAAAATATTTCTATCACATATCTGCCATTGACAGTGATAGTCTGTATATGAAATAAAACAATTAAGTGGAGTTTCATTCGGCAGAGAGACTGTGTCGCAATGTCTTTACGGGAGAATGTGATGAGCGAAGCAATCTCGTATGCCATTGATAATATTTAGATTGCCACACGCACTGTCGTGCGTTCGCAATGACAAATTAGAATTGCGACATCATGGGATTATAATTATTTCGGAGAAAAGAATTGTCCAGCATCATTCAACATATTCGGCGAAGTATCCCCTCACTCAAATATCCGGCAAACTTGCCTATATCAGTCAAGAAGCAGGAAATTATTGATGCCATTAAAAACAATCAGGTCATCATTATTACCGGTGAGACAGGCTCGGGGAAGACAACGCAAATTCCCAAAATGTGTCTTGCTGCGGGCTGCGGGTTGCGGGGTCTTATCGGGCTTACCCAGCCACGCCGTATCGCTGCGGTCAGCATTGCTCATCGCATTGCCTCGGAACTTGGTGAAGAGTGCGGTAAATCCATCGCCTATAAAATACGCTTTGAAGAAAAAACATCCAGTGAATCGCTGATTAAAGTAATGACTGATGGAATTCTGCTTGCGGAAACTGTTCGAGACCGCAATTTGCTGGCCTACGATACACTCATTGTGGATGAGGCTCACGAACGCAGCCTCAACATCGATTTTATTTTAGGTTATTTACGAACACTCCTGCCCAAAAGAAAAGATTTAAAGTTAATCATCACCTCGGCAACGATTGATACAGCAAAATTTTCAGAGGCTTTTAATAAGGCGCCCGTAATCAAAGTATCAGGTCGGATGTATCCGGTGGAAGTCCGCTACCTGCCTGTTGATCCGGTTAAAGAAGAAAAGGGTGAAACAACATATATTGATGAAGCTGTTGCCTGTGTAGAAAATTTGCAGATAGAAAGACGATTTGAAGACATTTTGATTTTTATGCCTACGGAACAGGATATTCGAGAAACCTGTGAGCTTCTCTCTAAGAAATGTACAGGCGCTATTCTTCCTTTATACGCAAGGCTTTCCGGCTCTCAACAAAAACTAATTTTTGCCGATGCCAATCAGCAAAAAATCATTGTGGCCACAAATATCGCGGAAACGTCACTGACAATCCCCGGCATCAAATATGTGATTGACGCCGGTCTTTCACGAATTCTTGAATACAATCCCCGCAGTCAGACCACAGGCCTGCCGATAAAACCAATTTCCCGCAGCAGCGCGGAGCAAAGAAAAGGACGTTGTGGCCGGGTGCAAAACGGCATTTGTATTAGGCTCTATTCACAGGAAGAGTTCTCTTGCAAGCCACTTTACACGCCGCCGGAGATAATGCGTTCCAATCTGGCCGGCGTTATTCTGCGGTTGCTTTCACTTAATCTTGGTGCGGTTACTTCTTTCCCTTTTGTTGATCGGCCTCAACCCAAAAGCATTCGCGACGGCATCGATATCTTAAATGATTTAGGAGCACTGACCAAAGATGACCGCTCCGAAGAATCGGATCACTATAAGCTGACCGAAGTTGGCCAAACGATGGCGCAGTTCCCTCTTGATCCCAGAGTTTCCCGAATGCTGATTGAAGCGCAGAAAGAAACCTGCGTGAACGAAATTGCTGTCATTGCCGCTGCGCTAAGTATTCAGGATCCGCGCGAAAGGCCTTATGAGAAAGCTGATCAGGCATCAGTCGCCCATGCTAAGTTTGCCCATCCTGAATCAGACTTTTTAACCTATCTTAATATCTGGAATCGCTATCATGGTTCGCTGGAGAGCCTGCCTTCACAGGGCAAGTTAAGAAAATTCTGCCGCGATCATTTTCTATCTTATCGAAGAATGATTGAATGGCGTGACATCTATCATCAAATACTGGACATTCTCGATGGCAAAACTAAACTGGCAAAAAATAAAAAGCATATCAAGATTGAAATAGATCAGGCGATTGCCGATAAAATTCATCGCTGCATTCTCAGTGGCTATCTATCCAACATCGCCCAAAAAAAGGAAAAAAACTTTTTCAACGCGGCCAAAAGCAGAGCGGTGATGATTTTTCCCGGTTCCGGCTTATTTAATCGCGCAGGCCTTTGGATTGTCGCGGCAGAAATTAGTATGACCTCACGAGTCTTTGCCCGCAATGTTGCCAATATTAAATGTGAGTGGCTCGAAGATCTGGGCGGTGACAATTGCCGCTATACCTATGCTGCAGCCCATTGGGAGAAAAATCGCGGGCAGGTTGTCGCTATGGAAAAAGTAACACTTTTTGGTTTGACCATTGTTGAACAAAGACCTATTGCTTATGAAAGAATTAATCCCGAGGAAGCCAAATTCATATTCATCCGTGAAGCCCTTCTCACTGGAGAGGTTCCCCGTAAGATTCCTTTTCTGGAGCATAACTTGTCTTTATGGAATCAAGTAAGCACTATGGAAGAAAAGCTGCGTAAACGCGGCCTGGTAGCTGATGAAGAAACAATTGCCCGCTTTTATGAACAAAGGCTGCCGGTCATTTCCGATATCCGGTCTTTGCTTAGCTTCATTAAAGAAAAAGGCAGCGATGATTTTCTTCGTTTCCGTGAAGAGGATTTAATTGAAAGCTTACCTGATCCTGAAGAAATAGCTCAATATCCCGATCAAATAAAAATAGGGGATGCAGCTTTTGACTGTCGTTATCGTTTTGAACCAGGTAA
>CAIVDK010000202.1 GCA_903904655.1 uncultured delta proteobacterium
GCGGGAACACTAATGCACTCACCAGCCATTTTTGGGGCATTACGATAGGATAATATCGTCTGAGGCAAAACCATATTTTGAGCGAATGTTACGCGCGCATGTTCCAGGGTTCGGCTCATTGCGCCGTTATTTATTTTTACCGAGGTTAGAAGCGAGGCGCTGATACCGCCCTCCGAGGACTCTATTTCGATTTGCGCCTCAAGTCGATTCGAGGCCGGATCGATGGCTAACATCCGGGGAAAGTGTGCTTCGGTAAGAATTTGGAGGTTTGCTTGCGGATGATGGCGTCTGACGGCCTGAGCTAGAACAATCAAAGCCTCCACAGCGGGAAAAATGGCCTTCCCTTCAATAAGATGATCACGCAAATACGACCTGATCTCGATGGTGAAGGGGAAACGATTTTTTATATTTTGTCGGGAAAGGTTTGCCATAATTGAACCGTTTTGGAATCGACGCCGACCGGCTTGCCATCTGAGTTTGCCGCGCAGTGCTTCGTGTATCCGGTACAGACAATGTACCCCTTTTCCGCGTGCGTGACGACATAGTCAAACTGCAAGCGCACACGCTCGAGATTCACCGGTCGCGTATGGATATACATGACATCGTCATAATAAAGCGACTGAGAAAAGGTAATGCCCAGATCAATGATGGGATAGACATAGCCGCTTTCTTCTATTTCCTTGTAGGAATAGGCCACATCGCGCATAAGCGATGTGCGCCCGAATTCAAAATAGCGCAGATAGTTGGAATGATAGACGACTTGCGAACGGTCAGTATCGGCATATAACGTGCGGTAATTTGTTCGATGCCAGACCAGCCCCGTGGTTTGATCGCAAACGTACTTCTCATTATTCTTGTATATCTCCGTTATAAAGGGTTTGGGTTTCATCTCATACACCTCGGAAAATCACACAGCAATTTGTACCACCGAATCCAAACGCATTGGACAGCGCGATTTCATATTTTTGTTTGCGGGCGACATTCGGCACTACATCAATATCGGCGAGTTCCGGATCAGGCAAATGATTGATCGTCGGCAGAATAATACCCTGTCGCATCCCTTCAATTGTCAAAGCTGCTTCGATGGCGGCGGTTGCCCCCAGGGTGTGGCCGAGTTGCGATTTGTTGGACGATACCGGAAGTTTTTCTATTCCCTTGCCGAATATTTCCCGCAGGCACTTGACTTCCGTCCGGTCGCCTTTGGGCGTGGACGTACCATGGGCATTGACATATTGAATATCTTCCGGTTGCAATTCGGCATCTTCAATGGTTTCCCGTAATGCCCGGATAATCGTCACCGGATTGGGGCTGGTATAATGATGGGCATCGGATGTCCACCCCACGCCCAACACCTCGGCTTTCGGCGTCAGACCGTGAGCTTTAATGACTTCTTGGGCCGCCAGAACGACAACTCCAGCGCCTTCCGAAAGCACAAAACCTTTGCGGTCAACACTGAAAGGGCGCGAGGCCTGCTTATAATCGCTTGCGGCGCGATCATCAGGGTGCACTTTAATCGTGGCATTCATATTGGCAAAACCGTGAATCAACTCCGGCAGAATCGGCGCGTCGGCCCCGCCGGCCAGAACAAAATCGCAATCCCCGTCACGGATCATTCTTGATCCAAGTCCTATGGCGTGATTGCCGGACGCGCAAGCGCCCTGCGGTGAAAAGATAGGACCGGTAAATTTCAAAAGCATGCCCGCTTTGCCGGACGGCAGATTGGCGCACAAATTCGGCAGCAGATAGGGACTGACGCGCAGCGGCCCGCGGCGTTCCAGATCGTGCATAGCCACACGATAAGCATCCGATCCATTGAGCGCCGACCCGATCAGACAAGCCATTCTTGGCGCAATAGAATCATCCATCGTTATGCCCGCGTTAGCAAGGGCCTCTTTGCAGACCGCCATCGTTAAAATCACAAAAGCCGCGTTCCAGTTATACACCTCTTTGGCGTCGGTAAAATCCAACTCCATGGGAAACCAATCCGGTATCTCGCCGACGATATCACAGGCCGATTCCACTTTGCAGCGTGTGACCTTGCGAAAACCCGATTCGCCTTTGACAGCGCGCTGCCAGGTCTTTTCGAATGTGCTTCCCAGCGGGGTTGCCATGCCGTACCCGACAACAAATACTCTGCGATTTTTTGGAGCTTTCATAATTTACCTTATATCACTACTGTCCCAATGTTAGTTGAATAAATTCAATTGGTTGTTGTCTTCAGTGTTTTCTTCAATCACCTCAGCATCCGTAAGCGCTTGTAAAAGCGGTATTTTCTCGAAAAGCGTCACGCTGACAATTTGTAAAATCGTGTAAAGACTTTGCTCCAGATTCAATTGCTTCTTGATAATCGCAATCAGCACATAAACGGAGATTGCAATCCATATTTGTGTTTTGACCGCATTCTCGGATGTGCCGTAAAATGCTTTGATTCGCAGGTGCTGTTTGATCCACTTGAAGAACAGCTCGATCTGCCAACGTTTGCGGTAAATCTCTGTGATGGTTATTGCTGGAAGCGTGAAGTTGTTGGTCAAAAAAACCATGTTTTTGTTTTGCTTTTCGTCGTAATAAGCAATCCGTCTGAGCCTCTCGGGGTAGTCTTTCCTGGCGTAATAACCGTATAAGGTGACGACCTGATCGGATCTCAGTCCGGTTGTTTTGTCGATCTTCTGGTAACAGCAACGATTGTATCTGGCGTTGCTCTTGGCGCGTGTTACAAAGTAGGCAGCTGATTGATGCATTTTGTAAAGACGCGCGTGATCCAAATAACCGCGGTCCATGATGTAAATGGCGCCGGCTTCTATCGGCAGTTTGTCGAGGATGTTGACCTCGTGAACCTTTCCGCTGGTAATAAAAGCAATCGTCGGGATATTGCCTTTCAGATCGAGAAGCGCATGCAATTTCACCGCTCCCTTGTTCTTGCGGAATGCTGCCCAGGGGAAAAGCGATAAACAAAGGTCGATCGTTGTGGCGTCCAGCGCGTAAGTGGTTTGTTCCAGTTCGATGCCAAACGAATCGTTGGCGTAAAGCTGTCGGGCTTCCCGGATCAGGACTTGGGCAAAGTCGGCATAGATGCGCCAGTCTCTTGTCTGGTTGGCGTGGGCCAGCGTATTGCGGGAAATCTTCCCCCGAATGCCCATGTGATAGGTCTTCTGCTTGGCCGCCCGAAGGCAGGCCTGAATATCCCGCAGGCTTTCTCTGTAGGTCAGTTGCGCAAACGCCATGCTTAAGAATTGATCCCAGCAGGAAAAGCTTTTGACTTTGTAGTTCCCCGCATACCGTTCGACGCATTGCCGGAATTCGTAGGTCGGCAAATAATCCATGATCTGCGCAAATATCGTTCTTCCAGAATTCATCAGCCATCTCCTCACCTTTTAATGCGAGACTATGGCACCCTGAAGAAAAATATTTCAAATCGATAAATAACTTTTTATTGCTTTTATCCATTGTTCTCTATAGCTTACATTATCTCCCAATCAAAACGTTGGGACAGTAGTGATA
>CAIVDK010000203.1 GCA_903904655.1 uncultured delta proteobacterium
AAGTATTTATCAACATTAATTCCCAGACTCCTCACGGCATCTTTATCTTCAAGGGCAGCAACGACAATTTTTCCCACCATGGTTTTTTTGAAGAATATGGATAAGCCAATAAAGATAACAACAGCAAGTAGTATAATGATCAGACGGTACAGGGGAAGCGTGATACCCAGAAAAGCAACATCGATCCCGACCGGATCGGACAGGGGAATCGGGGAGGCGCCCCAGATCCATTTAATGAGATCAACGCCGATGAGCACAACGGCATAGGTGGCAATGATAGCATAATCGATCGACACACCATACAATTTGCGCACCACAAATCTTTCAATAATATAGCTGATGGGCACAACGGCCAGGACGGCCAAAGCGGCTCCCAGGATGAAGTTATCTCTGGCAATGGGCAGAAGTGTGATCAAAAAATAGGCGCCGATTGTGTAGATCAGACCATGGGCAAAATTAACAATCCTCATGGTACCGAAGGTGAGGGAAAGCCCTATGCTGATGATGTATAAAATTCCACCGATGGTTAATCCATACGCAATGGTGTTGATCATGATAACCTCTCTTTTATGCCGCCTCTCGTATTTTCAATTTACCGGCCACGTATCCCCAGATGCCGCTGCGAAAACGGAATACACAGATCAGGAGCGCTATGCCGAGAAACATTTCCCACCGCGATATATAGGAAGCGAGATAATTGCTGATCGCCATATAAATAACGCCCCCGATGATAGCGCCGTAAAGACTGCCGGACCCCCCTATCAATGCGGCAAAGATCACTTCAACCGCCCGTGAAGGGTCGATAAAGCTGGGGGTTACATACCCGTAGTTGAGAATCGAGAGCGCCCCGGCAAACGCTGCGACAGATGTCGAAATGATAAATGTTATCCATTTGTAGATGAAGGTGTTGTACCCGAGAAACTTTACCCTTGTTTCGTTTTCCTTGATACTTTTGATGAGAATCCCGTATGGCGAGGTGGTGAATTTCTTAAGCAAGTAATAGGTAAGAATCAGGCAGAGCAAAGCAAAACCAAACATAATCGGTTTTTGTCCGAAGTCGATTACACCCATCTTTGAGAAATACACCGACATACCGTCTTCGCCGCCGGTATATTTGGAAAATGCGACAAGGACAAGGAAATAGCCGACTTGATCGAAGGCAAGATTGATCAGTGCGAAACAGGCGCCGGTTGTCCTGACAATTATCGGCCCGATGATAACCCCGATGAGTGCGCCTGCAGCTATTCCTGCCAGGATGGCGAGTAGTGGATTCTGTGAAACATGTGCCGAAAAAAGGGTGACGGCATATGCACCTGTTCCGAGATAGAGCATATGACCGAAGGAGAGCCTTCCCATAAACCCATAGAGGAGATTGAATCCGAGAACGAAGACACAGAAGATAATAAAGTCGGTCGTGCGGTTTATTCCCAGCACAGGAAGAAGCACTAAAAAACCAGCAGCAATGATGGCAAGGTCGAGAAGGTTTCTTCCTGCACCTGTTTTGAATATGTCCTTATTTATTTTATCTGTATTCAATGTAAGTATTCCTCAAAACTGCACGCGGGTTTTTCCCTGCCATTTCTTTTTAACACCTCTTTGAAACTTTCTCCCCCCAAGCAGCAGGGGGAGAAAGCAAAGGAGGGGAAAGGGGTTATTTAGACAAGGCTTTTCAAAAATTCTTTATAATTCATCACGGAGCCTATCTTCGGGAAAATAAACTTCTCGACATAATTCTGTTCTTCGTCAGTATCCGTACCTGTGCAGTCACCGATTACGACGACTCTGTAACCCTTATCGTATCCGGATCTTGCTGTTGATTCGACACACCAGTTGGTATGGAATCCCACAACGACCAGCCATTCAATCATATTGACGCGCAGGGTGTAGTCGAGGGCAGTAGACCAGAAGGCATCAAGTGTCTTTTTCCCTCTAATGACGATGTCTCCTTTTTTCGGGGTCAGTTCGGGTATAATTTCCGGTCCCGGGGTACCCTTGACCCATGCGCCGGCAACAGGCTTTCCATCAATTTTCCAGCCTGTAGGCATATCAATTTCCAGCCCCCTGAGACCGCCCATTCCCGGGCCGTTTTTATCGATTTCAGGGAAACCCGGTTCAAATTCCTCAAAGGGGACATAGATGATTTTTTTAACTTTTTTTCTCGCCTTCCCGATAAAATCAACAAGATTGGGGATGACATTTCTTTTTGCCAGTTGTTCCTCGATATGCTGATACATGGAGCCACCCGGTTTGAGAAAATCGTACTGCGGCTCAATCAATACAATTGCAGTTTTAGCCGCTTCAATCTTTTGTGCCTTTTTGTTTCCTTTCATGATTATGCTCCTTTTTTATTGTCTGTTAATTTTGCGTTTCGCCTTTTAACGTCGACTTGCCTCTATTTTCAGCACCTGTTTCTATAAACATTGTTCCAATTTTGCTTTGTTAGTCATCTCTGATTTCTCAGTGATTTCCTGAATAATTTTTCCTTCTTTCATCATGTAAACTTTGTCGGCAAGCATTCCAACAACGGAGAGATTCTGCTCCACAATGAGCATGGACACCTTTCCTTTCATGGTGGCCAGAACATTTAAAATATCGTTAATGGTCCCGGCTGCAAGCCCTTCCGTCGGTTCATCGATGAGGAGTAATTTCGGATTGCCGATCAGCGCCCGACCGATTAG
>CAIVDK010000204.1 GCA_903904655.1 uncultured delta proteobacterium
CAGTTTTCCGGCGATTTTGCCAAAGAAGCGTCATGCGTATTTGCGGGCAATGGCATTAAGGTCTGCATATTCGAACAACTGACGAGTGTGCCCGAATTATCCTTCGCCGTGCGGCATTTAAAGGCGGACGGCGGCATCGTGATCACGGCCAGCCACAATCCCAGCCAATACAATGGATACAAAGTCTATGCCGCATACGGGGGGCAGCTCGGTCCGGAGGAGAGCCTCGATGTGATGGCCTGCATCCAAAAGCTGGATCCGTTTAAGGATGTGAAAAGGATCGGTTATCAGGAGGGTGTTGCGAAAGGCCTTATCCTTGAAATCGGCGAAGAGATTGACCGGCTTTATTATGAGCGCATGATTGCCCTGTGTGGTGCCCAGAGCGCCGATGACCTGAAGGTTGTCTATACACCGCTGCACGGAACTGGGCTGCGCACGGTCGAACATGTTTTTCCGGCAGCCGGGATAAAGAATCTTTTTATTGTCGAGGAGCAGAGAACGCCGGACGGCTTTTTCCCGACCGTGAATGCCCCGAATCCCGAAGATCCGGGCGCGATGGAGATGGCCGTTGCGCTCGCCTCAAGCCTGGAGGCCGATCTTGCGATTGGCACAGACCCGGATGCAGACCGCATGGGCGCGGCCGTGCGCAGACCCGATGGCACTTACACTATGCTGAGCGGCAATCAGATCGGATGTCTATTGATCAACTATATGCTTGAAAAACGCCGCGCAGCAGGCATGCTCCGTTCGTCCGATTACATCATCAAGTCATTTGTTTCCACCGATATGGCGGACGCAATCGCGCGACATTATGGTGTTCATTCCTATACTGTGTTAACGGGGTTTCGTTTTATTTCCGAGCTCATTACAAAATATGAGCAGGAGGATGCTGATTTTATCTTTGGCTTCGAGGAAAGCTTTGGTTTTCTGGCCGGCACATTTGCCCGCGATAAAGACGGTGTGCTTGCGGCACTGCTTTTGTGCAAGGCGGCTCAGTATTACAAGAGCCGGGGCCACAGCCTGCTCGAAGTGCTTGAATCGCTATACGAGACACACGGTTATTACCTGGAAGGCTTGAGGAATCTGGCGTTCACCGGTCTCGACGGTATGGATAAAATGAAGAAGATCATGACCCGGTTGCGTGAAAAACCAATTGTCGTCATCGGCGATCTGGCGGTGAAATATGCCGAGGACTATCTTTCCCGAATTCGCGCCGATGCGGACGGCATCACGTCGGATATTGAACTGCCTGCCGCCGACGCCGTCAAGCTGATACTGGATCGGTCTGCGTGGATTTGTGTCCGTCCGTCCGGGACGGAACCAAAGATCAAGATCTACTATGCGGTGTGTGAATCCACACGGGAAGCGGCGGAAAGTCGGCTCCAGTTTATCGAAACCAGCTTTCAGTATATCTAATAGATAGATGTGCTACCAAACATAATATTCTGTCCCATCATCTCCGGTGTCACCAGGACGACACCCCCTTCACTGATATGAAAACGCTTTGCATCCTCGGCATGGTCTTTACCAATGACGGTATTATCAGGAATGAGCGTTCCCTTGTCGATAATGGCGTGGATAATTTGGCAGTTTTTCCCGATGTAAACCCCGGGCAACACGACGCTGTCCTTGACCAGGCTGCCGGTTTCGATCCGGCTTGCAGAAAAAATGACAGAGCGCTTTACATGCGCACCGGCAATGATACAGCCGCCGCTGATCAGGGAATCGATGGCTACGCCGCGCCGGCCTTCATCATCAAAGACAAATTTCGCCGGCGGAAGTTGAGCCTGGTAAGTCCAGATCGGCCAGTTTTGATCATACAGGTTCAATTCCGGTTCAATGGAGCAGAGTTCGATGTTTGCCTTCCAGTAGGCATCCAGAGTACCTACATCGCGCCAATAGGCCATCTTGCCTTGTTCGTTACGGTAAGGATACGCTTTTGCCAGACTGTTTGGAATGGCTCGCGGGATGATGTTCTTGCCAAAATCGTGGGCAGAAAATTCATCTTTGGCATCTTCGATCAAAGTGTCATACAGGAAACGGGTCGAGAAGACATAAATACCCATGGATGCCAGGGCTGTATCCGGCTTGTCGGGCATGGCTTCAGGATTGGGGGGTTTCTCGGTGAAGCGGGTGATGCTCAGGTTTTCATCGACCGACATGACGCCGAATTCACGCGCTTCCTCGCGCGGGACCTCGATGCAGGCTACCGTCATGTCAGCCTTCGATCTAACATGTTGCATCAACATATTCGAATAATCCATGGTGTAGATATGATCGCCACCAAGCACCAGCACATATTTCGGCGAGTGGCGATGAATGATATCGATGTTCTGATAGAGGGCGTCAGCCGTTCCGCGGTACCATTCTTTGTTCATGCGCTGCTGGGCCGGAATAATCTCTACAAACTCGCCGATCTCGGCGCGCAGGAAACTCCAGGCGTGCTGTAAATGGCGGATCAGCGAATGCGATTTATACTGTGTCAGCACACCAATACGACGCAGGCCGGAGTTAACGCAGTTCGACAGAGTGAAATCGATCATACGGTATTTGCCGGCGAAAGGGACTGCCGGTTTGGCACGCCATTTTGTCAGTTCTCCCAGGCGGGAACCCTCGCCACCAGCTAGCACCAGCACTAGTGTCTGGCGTGTCACTTCGGTCGAAATCTTGGTTTCAATTGGTCTGTAAATATTCAGGAGATTCGACTGATCTTCATTTCGGTTGCTCATGATTCTTCCCCCCTGACAAGATTTGATAAGAACCTGCTTTTATACGGGGTAGTATAGAGGCACCCATTTTTGTATGTCAAGGACAAATAGGGCGCTCGCCTGCACAACAAGATAGAAAACTTGCGTAGCAGTGATGAAATTGAGGTTATGGCCGATCTCATGGAAGAAGCCCGCGGAAAAAAAGGCAGACAAATCAATTCTGATCAAGAAATAAGCAAAGAACTATAATTTATACTTTTCTTTAATTTCTTTTTCGGCCTGGAACCAGTCAGAGATTTCATCGCTGGGAACGCCTGTTTCTGCCCTATTTTGATAGAGTTCATAAGCCTTTTTTTCAACCTCTTCCAAGAATGCTTTCAGGTCAGGCTTTTTTGTTCTTTTCGCGGCTGGCGCAGCTTTTTTTACCGTGCTTTTTTTAGTGGTGGTTGTTTTTACTGACATGATCATCTCCTCGGGTATTGATATTTTTTTCTCTTTAACTCTCATGAGCATTAACTATTATCGCTGAAAACTCCGCTGTGTATCCTTGCGCCTCAACGAAAAGCTTATAGTCATGCTGACCTTACCCCTAAATATGTGCCAAGTTCAAATGGCGTCTTTGCTCCTGTAGCATAGTTTGATGTTCTTTGACAAATTCATACGGTGTTTTGTTGCCGAGAGAGCTGTGCGGCCTCTCTTCGTTGTATTCAATCCGCCACTTCTCGATGAGATCCTGTGCATGATTGAGATTCAGAAACCAATGTTCTTTGAGATATTCATCCTGTAGCTTGCCATTGAAACTCTCGATAAAACCATTGTCCATCGGTTCGTGCAATTGAGTTCTGCCATGAAGGAGAAGATGCAGTTACTGTTCCCCACACTGTAAGCTGACAAGGCGTGTAAAAAAAGGCTCAACAAGCAGGCCAATGCTTGCAGGTTGAGCCTTTTTTCGGGCCGGCAAAATGAGCGGTCACAACACTTCTAAGCTTTGGTGGTATAAAGGGTGTCGCAGATCGGATCTCCAGCGGCCCTGGTTTTAATAATATCCAGGGTGGTCTTGCCGTCCGTTGCCGCAAAAAAATATTCGCGATCCATCGCCATGACCGCTTCGCAGAGCTGCCTCGATGTGTTTTCCAGTCCGAAAGGGCATGTTGTGCCCTGAATATGGAACCTTTCATCGGAGATGGAGACCACATTGATCGTTGTCGGGTCGAAGTTTTTCGTAAAAGCCGCGGCAACAGTCGATAGATGACAATCGGATAGCTTGCCCCTGATTTTAAGACCCAGAGCGCGTCCCTGACGGCCGAGAATGTTTTCGATTACGGGCAAAATTTCATCGCCGCATTTTTCATGGAAGGCCTTGATTAAAAGCCCCTGTGCCTCTGTTGCATTTTTTGGTAACGGGTCAGTGGTTTTTTCAGACATGCTTTATACCGCCAGTTCAGCTATTTTCTTCTTCGCGTCCTCACTTATATGGACAAGGCATTGCTTTTTAGTGCTTGAGTATATGAAGAACGGTCATGTCTGTCAATTGAATTATGACCACAAAATAGGGGGCGTGGTATTGGTGATGATGAAAAGCGTTGTACAATTTTGTCAATATCGGGTAGTTATTTACGGATAAGCTCGTAACAAAAATAACCTTGACTCATCTGGTTGCCTGTGTTTAATTTTCTTGGCTTTTTTGCGTAAATTATTTAGGGTAATTAGCCCTATGGCTTTTCTTAACTCGCAGGGAGAGCATAGAGACCAGACAGTCCTGATGCACTAATCTGGAAAGCAACTGAAACAGGAGCCATAAAATGACAATTAAGGAAGAGTCGTCATTTCTTCAGGGAGTAGAAAGTCGTCTCGATAGTCTTTTTCCTGAAGACACGAAACCGATTAGACAAAAAAATATCGATGCCTCCCCAGTGACTGTGGAAGAAGTCGCCGCTGACGTAAAGCGCCAGAATATAATGGAAATTCAAGATATCCAAGAAACGAACCGCGAAGCTGAAGTCTCTTCGGGCGAACACCGGATGCAAGATAGATCATCCTTTGTCTCCGAAATCGAAAAACGTTTTTCGGCGATATTCGGCGATGACAACAAAAACGTCAGTGCTGTTACAGAGACTGAAAAAACGGATAATATCAAAATTACTGCCCAGACCGATAAGGAAGAAAACAAGAATTCTGACAAATCCTTAGGGGGTCTCTCCTTGCCCGCGTTGTCCGCACTTCATGCACCTTTAAAAAACATGAAAAGCATTGTTCTTTCGGTTAAATGGGAAATCAACGATCAGATTCTGGAACAATTGGAAAATGAAGTCAATAAATTAGATCTGTTATATGTGGGCGATCGCATTATCCGGGGATTTTTAAGAATTCTGCGCTTTGTGGGAAGGTATGTCCGAGTCAGGGGTGTCAGTTCCAATCAGGATGCCGTAAACCTGCTTCTGTCTGTTTACGACCATCTGGAGAAGGTTATGATTTCGGAAGGAATGACCGAGGCCAAAAAACACATATTTTTAATCGACAGTATCAAGCAATATAGATCATGGGTGGAAAACACTGATCTTAGGGATCAGATAGAGACTCAATCCCCGGAGGCTGATGTTCAAGATATTCTTATTCCCATACAGCCAACCCCCATTGACGAAATGCCGCCTTTACGTGACGAGAATGTGGAGAGAGTGATTGCGACCATGAAAGATCTGCCGCCTCATGAAGCGTTTGCCTATGCGCTCGATGAGATGAAGAAGACGTTCCAGGCCGAGCTCGATGCCATGAAGGAAGAGATTCGCATCCTTAAAAATGCCGAATAAGCAAACGTCAGCATGAACCTTTTGAATGACTGATGCTGAGCAAGTTGTTGATTTGTGTCGATAAGCGAAGTCAATATTTTTTTTGAGTTAAAAGGTAAAGGCGGTTACACCATTAACCCGGGTCGAACTGCAAAGAAGGACGCCTGAATGGAAAACAAAAGAGAGTTGTTTGATTTAAAAGCAGAGAAGCGGGAGCTGGATGCTTTTTTGTCCACCGTTGCAGAAACGGCGGTGTCTCTTCGCGTAAAAGACGTCGTCCAAACGAAAGAAACCTTTTCTTCTTTAGTGGAAAACAAATCAACGAAACCTGCGCCGGGAAAGAAAACGGATAAGGCTGGTGTGTATGATTGCGAGCCTGAAAAGAAAAGTGCCGAAACAGGCAAGAGGATATGGATTTTAATCGTCCTGTTGGTTGCTTTGATGATCGGATATTTCTGGCTTTACCCTGAGATAGGTAGCAAAACGATGGAGATCATCCAGTCGTATATACACGTCTCTAAGGCCGATCAGGGGGCCACATCCTCATCCGTGGAAGGGATAAATCTGATTAATGTCCGACAAAAACTGATTTACAATGTGAAGTTGGAGAGAAGCATCCGGGTGCTTGAAGGCATCGCTGAAAATTCAACGCCTCGTCCTGTTTCAAAAATAAAAATTGCGGCGATTCTTTATAACGCTGAAGGGTCTTTGCTGGCGTCAACGGAATCTTTCGGCGGTAATATCATTATTGATGAGAAACTGGAAAGTCTGGATGCGAACGGGATTCTTGCGGCGCTTAAAGACGTGAAAACGATGGAAGACAGAATTCAACCCAAAGGACAAATGCCTTTCATGATTGTCTTCACCAGCGAACCGACGGGGATTCATAAGTTATCGGTATTCCCGGCTGACTTTAAGAAACATTAGGAATGCCAGGGCTCTGTCTTAATCAGGGACGGGGCGCCAGCATTAAGTAAAAACCGTCTTTAAGGGATGGTTATTGCGCCATAAGCTCTACCGCTTGTTTCCAGCGCCGGCAGGCGAAGAAAATAAAAAGATATTGCTTGCTATTTATCCGTATTGCCTGTAAAAACCCTCCAGGAATAGCGATAAATTTTGACCTTCCCACCTTTCTTAATCAGAAATTTGCTAAGGATAATCCCGCTAATCATATATAGAATCCAGATGGGATGCCGTATTTGAGACTTGTCTTTCAGCCGCAGGATTTGCGTATGCAAGGGCTTGCCTTTACCAGCCTTATAACGGTTTGCATCGGGTTTAAATTTAAATAATAGATGCTGGTAACATACAATGAAGGATAAGAAATGAGTTTTGAGAAGTTTAAGTTAGATGAAAAAATTATGGCCGGTGTTATTGCCGCCGGTTACAAGAAGCCGACGCCTATTCAGGCGCAGTCCATCCCTCCCATTATGGAAGGCAAGGATATGATGGGGTTGGCTCAGACAGGAACCGGGAAAACGGCGGCATTCGTCTTGCCGATTTTACAACGCCTGATGTCAGGCAAGCGGGGCCATATTCGTGCCCTGATTATTGCGCCGACGCGGGAATTAAGTGAACAGACCAATGAATCAATTATGCAATTGGGACGAAAAACGGGGCTGAGCAGCGCGTCCATCTATGGCGGTGTCAGTATCAACACCCAGATCAATCGATTGCGCTCCCGCGTCGATATCATCTCAGCTTGTCCCGGTCGCCTGCTCGACCATATCGGGCGCGGCACGCTTGATTTGTCACAGGTGGAAGTTCTGGTCCTGGATGAAGCAGACCATATGTTTGATATGGGTTTTCTGCCGGATGTCCGCAGAATTGTCAAGCATCTGCCGGCTCATCGCCAGACCCTGCTTTTTTCCGCAACCATGCCCGGTGAGATTCGCAGCCTGGCCAATGATCTGCTCTCTGATCCTGTCCATATTCAGATTGGAGATACCGCTCCGGTGATGACGGTTTCTCACAGTTTTTATCCGGTTCAAATGGAGCAGAAAACAGCGTTGCTCAAGGATATTCTCGAGAAGACTCAAACTCAGTCGGTACTGGTCTTCACCAGAACAAAATCGCGCGCTAAAAGCCTGGCCGAGCAATTAAACAGAGTCGGGCATAAAGTGACCTCGCTGCATGGTAATCTGACGCAGCAGAAACGCAAGCAGTCCCTCGATGGATTTCGGGATGGCCGCTATGAGGTGATGATCGCTACGGATATCGCTGCGCGCGGTATTGATGTGACCCGTATCTCCCATGTGATTAACTACGATATGCCAGCTACCGCGGATGCTTACACGCATCGCATCGGCAGAACCGGACGCGCCATGAAGACCGGGGATGCGTTTACTTTTATTACCGGTCAGGATGGCGAGCTGTTGCGCTCGCTGAAGAAAATGTTGGGAGATAAGTTGCAATATCAGAATGTTGAGGGATTAACCGTCAGCCCGTCGGTCTGTGAATCGATGGGAGCTCGCGCCCCACAGCTTACGCGACCCAATAACAATAACGGCAGGAAAGTGTTTTCATCGCGGACACCGTCAACCAGACGGCCCAGTCAACGGTCGTTTAAAGATGCGGGACGGATGAGTTGGTCTCGCGCCCCGCAAGCGGCCTAAAAACACAATCAAACCATACGGGAGGCCCAAAGCGTTATCGTGCTTTGGCCTCCTGCATTAATGCTGCAATCTGTGCATCCTTTTCCTTCCATAAATCCTGCACCCACTGCTGAAAAGCGGCCTGGAACTCCTTGTCGCCCTCATAATCCATGTGCAGAAAATGCGGCGGTATTTCCGTTGAAGAAATCCGAACAATGACCCTTCTCACTTTGCCGGACAAAAATCCCCAAAAAGTCGGGATGCCGTCCGGATACGCAATCGTAATGTTCAACAGGGAATGGAATTTGTCTCCCAACACGCTCAGGGCCAGCGCTATGCCTCCGGCTTTCGGCTTCAGCAGGTACTGATAAGGTGATTTCTGCCGGGCGGATTTGGCTGCAGTGAATCGTGTTCCTTCCAGAAAGTTCATTACACTGGTTGGAATGTGCGTAAACTTCTCGCACGCCTTCCGTGTGGTTTCAAAATCTTTGCCTTTTTGTCCGGGGTGTTTTTTTAGATATTCAACACTGTGGCGGCGTAAAAAGGGAAAGTCCAGCGCCCACCAGGCCAGTCCCATAAAAGGCACCCAGATCAATTCGCGTTTAAGGAAAAATTTCATGAACGGAGCGCGTCGGTTCAACAGCTTTTGCAGAATAAAAATATCCGCCCAGGATTGATGGTTGCTGACCACCAGATACCAGCCCCGGTAATTTAAGTTTTCCAACCCCTGCACATCCCAAGTTGTTTTTTGGGTAAACTTCATCCATAAACCGTTTCCGGCAATCCAGTTTTCTGCTAACCACAGCAGGATTTTATCGAACAGACGGGTAATCGGACGAAGAGGCACAAGGAATTTCAGAAAGGAAAAAACAAGCAAAATCGATACCCAGAACACGACATTCAAAGCCAGCAAGAATATGGCTATACAGCCCACCAACCTGTCGGGCAGGAAATTCAACATGTCTAAACTCCCCTCATATTTGATGTATAAATCTTAACACGGGTTGACGGATTGGTCAAAGCATTACTATGCATCACTCTTTCCATAGCAATATTTTTCTTCCTGTTGTATAAACTTGTTTCTATGAAGCAAAAAGATGAACAAAAGCATGGAGAATGGCGGGTGTATATCCTGCGCTGCTCGGACGGCAGCTTTTATACCGGTGCCACGAATTGTCTCGAAAAGAGACTCATAGGCCACAACCGGGGAACGGCCTCCAAATATACCCGGTCCAGAAGGCCGGTAGACTTGGAGGCGACAAGCGTCGAAATGAATAAAGGCGAAGCATTGCGCCTGGAGATAAAAATCAAAAAACTGACTAAAGCAAAAAAGATTGCCTGTTTGAAAAGCAGCCGTCCGGAAAGCAGTATTTCATCATGAGAGTGGGGGTTACAGCCATCTGAAAAATATTGACACGACAGTGAATTCTGCTAAGTTGTCGGCAGTTGTTCGGCAGCGCTACTGGTATCGTTGAAAAGCTGCAAAGTTACAAAATAAATCATTAAATATATGCATAGGAGGTGTGTTGATGGATGGACAGAAAATTCCCGGGAAAGCGATATTAATCGGTGTTGCGGGGCTTGCGATTCTCTTGTTGATCGTAGCGACTTATTTTGGAGTGGACGCAGGAGAACGCGGCATCGTGCTGCGTTTCGGAGAGGTCAACCGCGTGGTTGATCCGGGCCCTCATTTTAAAATACCTCTGGCGGAACAAGTGGTGCAAATATCCGTGCGCGTTCAGAAAACCACGACCAAGACGGAAGCAGCCAGCCGGGACCTTCAGGTGGTTGAGACCACGATGGTTCTTAACTATAATCTCGAACCGGCCAAAGCCGGCGCGTTGTATTCCAATATCGGGTTGAATTACAATGAACGTATTATTGATCCGGCCGTGAAAGAAAGCTTCAAGGCGGCCGCGGCCCGCTATACGGCGGAAGAGTTGATCTCCAAGCGAGAAGCGCTCAAAACGGAAGTGCGTAATTATCTCAGGGACAGGTTACAGGGATTTGGGATTGTCGTTGTAGAGCTTTCCATTACAGATTTTGAGTTTTCCCAGGAATTCAATAAAGCCATCGAATCGAAACAGACCGCCGAACAAAACGCGCTAAGAGCCAAGCGTGATCTGGACAGGATCAAAGTGGAAGCGGAGCAGAAAATTGCCTCAGCCAGAGCCGAGGCTGAAGCTCTGCGCTTGCAGCGGCAGGTTATTTCGCCGGAGCTCCTCCAGTTGCGTCAGATTGAGGCGCAGATCAAAGCCATCGAAAAGTGGGACGGTAAACTGCCTAACGTCACCGGCGGTGCAGTGCCTTTCATTCAGGTGGACAAACAAAAATAAGCACTTTGATCATCAATAAAAAGGAGAAGGCAATGTGAAAAAGAAATTGGTCATTATTGTGTTTGCATTGCTTTTTATCGGCGTAGGGCTATTTGTTTACATCGGGCAGAATAATCAAAGGCCCAAGGAATTATTTTATTCCGGCACCATCGAAACAACGCAGGCCAAACTGTCTTTTCAGATTCCGGGACGTGTTGCGCATGTCAACGTTCAGGAAGGCCAGTCCGTCATGAAAAACCAGATAATCGCCGCGCTGGACCGGGCGGAATTTGAATCGCGTCATGAACAGGCCAAAGCCAATCTTGATCGCGCGCAAAAAGTGAAACAGCAACTGGAAACGGCTCTCGAAATCAGCAAAAAAACATTGCCGGCGGAAGTCGCCCGGGCGCAAGCGGGTGTTCAGAGTACAAGGGATTCATTGGCCGATGCCGAAAAGAATTACCGGCGCTTTGAGGACCTGTTCCGTCAGGACGTTGTCACGGAAAAGGAACGCGATACGCTGAAGCTCAACGCCGATGTCGCTCAATCACGGCTTGCAGAAAGCGAATCGGTGCTAAGGCTTGCTCGGGGTAACCTCGCGCGCATTGACGCAGCCAGGGGTGACATTGCCACGGCCATTGCGCAGATTGATGTGGCTCGGGCATCGCTTAAACAGGCTGCAATCCAGCTCACATACACACAGTTGAAATCTCCGCTCGACGGTGTGGTCGTAAGCCGCAATATTGAACCGGGCGAGACGGTCAATATCGGACGGGAAGTGATCACGATTTCCGATCTTCATCGTGTCGATTTGAAAATATTTGTGGAGCAGACCGCGATAGGCCATGTAAAACCCGGACAGAAAGTTGAAGTCAGCGTCGATACCTTTCCAGGCAAGATTTACCATGGAACGGTTTCTTTTGTTTCACCGGAAGGTGAATTCACGCCCAAAATCATCCAGACGCAAAAAGAGAGAGTCAAACTGGTCTATCTGGTGAAAGTATCCATTCCCAATCCCGACTACGAGCTCAAAGCGGGTATGCCGGCAGACGCCCGCCTGCGTCCATAACGGAGGAACGCAATGGTTGACCTGTCCGACAGCCGGCGCTCTGTGGTGGACGTTAAAAATATTTCTCTCACTTTCCAACAGGTGGAAGCGGTCAGGGATATTTCATTTCGCGTGCAAAGCCAAAGCATCTTCGGACTGGTCGGTTCCGATGGGGCCGGCAAATCCAGTGTCCTGCGGCTCATTGCCGGCATGATCAAACCGTCAAAAGGTGAAATCTATATTGATGGTCTGAACTCGGCCACCGGGCGGCAAAAAATCAAACACCTCATTGGCTACATGCCTCAGCGCTTCGGCCTTTATCCGGATCTGACCGTTGAAGAAAACATGGATTTTTTTATGGATGTGTTCGGTATTCCGCGCGTTGAAAGGGAAAAACGCAAGGAAAAATATCTGGGCTTTTCCAACCTGCTGCCTTTTTTGGACAGGCTGGCGGGCAACCTTTCCGGCGGCATGAAGCAAAAACTGGGACTGGCCTGTGTTTTAGTCCATGAGCCCCGACTGCTGATCCTGGATGAGCCGACCAACGGCGTCGATCCGGTCTCCCGGCGTGAATTCTGGGATATCCTCGGTAATATGAAACAAGCGGGCATGACGCTCCTGGTTTCGACCGCCTATCTGGATGAAGGCGAAAAGTGTGATCAGCTGGCCCTGATGCACTCGGGTGTTATTCTGGAGCAAAGCGCACCTGCCGCGATGCGGGGAAATTACCCATCGCTGGAAGCGGCCATCATTGCGCGGATCAAGAAAGTGGATAAGGAGCTCGCTCATGACACTTTCTCCTTCTGACGCCATCGTGGTTTCTCAACTGGAAAAAAAATTCGGCGATTTTGTCGCGGTTAATAAAATCACGTTTTCCGTCAAAAAAGGCGAAATATTCGGTTTTCTCGGGGCGAACGGTTCTGGCAAATCGACGACCATCCGCATGCTGTGCGGCATCATCACGCCGACATCCGGTACGGGCACAGTCGCCGGTTACGATATGATGCGAGAACCCGAAGGCATTAAACAGGCCATCGGTTACATGTCGCAGAAGTTTTCTCTGTATGAAGATCTGACGCCTTACGAAAACGTACGCTTTTATTTGGGTATTTACAGCGTTCCGCAAAATCAATGGCCGGAGCGCGTGGACTGGATATTGAATATGACGCGCCTGCAGGAGGTTCGCAATCGCCTCACGCGGGAATTGCCTCCGGGGTGGCGCCAACGGCTGGCATTGGGCTGCGCGCTTTTACATAAACCGCAAATTCTGTTTCTGGATGAGCCGACGTCGGGCGTTGATCCGATAACCCGTGAGCATTTCTGGACTTTTATCCGGCAACTTGCCGCCCGCGGCATTACGGTTTTCGTGACCACACATTATATGGATGAAGCGCACTTTTGTGAACGGATTGTCATGATCAACGCGGGTAACATTGTGGCGGCAGGCTCTCCTTCAGAAATTATCACGGCGGCCTGCCCCGGCGAGCCGGACGCTGATCTGGACGACGCGTTCATCACGTTGATGAAGAGGACATAGGAGTGAATCCCTTAAGATTGAAAGCCATTGTCCGCAAGGAATTTTATCACCTGATCCGGGATTACCGCAGCCTGTATCTGGCGTTTGCCATTCCTCTGCTTTTGATCATCCTTTTCGGTTATGCGCTGAGTCTGGACGTAGATCATATCAAAACCATCGTCGTGGATTATGACAAGACCCCACTTAGCCGCGATTTTGCTGGTAAGTTGAATGCCTCACCCTACTTTGATATTGTCGCGAATCTTGATTCATCGCAACAGATAGCCGATTATCTCGATCATGATAAAGCTTCCGTGGCGATTGTTATTACTCCTTATTTCACGAAAAATATCGGAGCAGATCGGGAAGCGCAGATGCAAATCATCATCGACGGCAGCGATCCGATTTTTGCCGGCGCCGTGCGCGGGTATTTAACGGCCATTACCGAATCGTACAATTCAAAGCTGCTGATTTCTTTCCTCAACCGCCAGGGACAGAAGACCATCAGGCCTCCCGTGGACGGCCGAATCCGGATCTGGTTTAATGAGGATCTGGAGAGCCGCAATTTTATCCTTCCGGGAATGATCGCCATCATTATTATGATTGTCGGCGCCATGTTGACATCACTGGTGATCGCGCGGGAATACGAAGGCGGTACGATGGAGACAATCAAGTCTCTGCCGATTCACGCGGGCGAATTACTTCTGGGTAAGGCGATTCCTTATTTTTTCATCGGGCTGGCCGATGTGCTCATCGCCATGCTTTTGGGGCAGGTTCTTTTCGGCGTCGTGATGAAAGGGAATTTCTGGCTGATGATCTTTGCCACGTCTTTATATCTGGTGTGCGCGCTTGCCCTGGGGCTGCTCATTTCAACCGTGACCAAATCGCAGCTGATGGCCAACCAGGCGGCGGTCATGCTGACCTATCTACCGTCATTGCTCCTATCCAATTTTGTTTTTCCGATTCTCAATATGCCGACGGTGTTGCAATGGATAACTTATCTTGTTCCGGCAAGATATTACATAGATATTCTGGTGGGCGTCTATCTGCGTAATACCGGCATGAGCTATCTTGGGCCGGATATGGCGGTATTAGGCGGCATGTGTCTTGTCCTGCTTGCGCTCAACTACCTCCTGCTGAAAAAGGAAGGTTTATGAACTGGCTCCGGATTCGGGAATTAGTGCGCAAGGAATTTATTCAACTGCTGCGGGATAAGCGGAACCGACTGGTTCTCTTTGTCGCGCCGCTCATTCAGATGCTGGTTTTCGGCTATGTCGTCAATTATGATATTCGTTATATCCGTGTTGCGGTTGTTGATTATTCCCATACGCAGGAAAGCCGGAGACTCGCTGATGCTTTTGAAGGCAGCCGTCTTTTTTCCATTACCCATACCTTAACCGATGAACGAATACTTGAGGATTTGCTGCTGCGCGGCCAGGTGGATATGGGAATAAAAATAGCCCCCGATTTTGCAGCGGTCATCCGCCAGGGGAAGACGGCTGCCATCCAGATTATCGCAGACGGCTCCATGAGCAACATGGCGGCGCTGCGCATGGCCTACACGGTCAGTGTCCTGGAGAAGTTTAACAGTGAAACGCTCCGTGAACTCTATCCGCAGTCTATGCGCTACGGCAGAATCGACGCGCGCGTGCGCACTTGGTATAACCCCAATATTGAAAGTCAGTATTTCTTTGTGCCCGGTATTGTGGCGTTTGTCATCATGCTGATTTCCCTGCTTTTAACTTCTATTGCCATTATTCGCGAAAAAGAAGCGGGCACCATGGAGCAACTCATTGTCACGCCCATGAAATCCCATGAATTCATTCTTGGAAAAACGATTCCCTATATCATCATCTCACTCCTACAACTGACGGTGGTCATTATCATCGCCATAACCTGGTTTGAAATACCCCTGGTGGGAAGCATTCCGCTTTTGTTTTTCGCTGCCTGCTTATTTCTGCTGAGCACGTTAGGCATTGGTCTCTTTATCTCCACCATATCCACGACACAGCAGCAGGCCATGATGACAACATTCTTTTTTATTCTCCCTTTTTTCATGCTTAGTGGTTTCGTTTTTCCCATTGCCAATATGCCGGTCATTGTCCAATGGCTTACCTATCTTAATCCGTTGAGATATTTTCTGGTGATCCTGAGGGGCATATTTCTCAAAGGCGTCGGGCTCAATGTCCTCTGGCCTCAATACCTTTTCCTGGCGATCCTGGGGATGATCGTTTTTTCTGGTGCGATTGCCCGCTTCAAAAAACGACTGGATTAGTGTAAGGAAGAGGCTTAAGACTGAGGGCTGAAGGTTATAAAGAATATGCTTAAGGTTATTGAAGATGAAAAATTGATTGCCAAATATGCGCGGCTGTTTGCTAAAAACTTCAAGCCGTTCATTGACGAATCCATTAAAGTAAAACTGGGGCATCAAGGGGCGAGTTTTGTGGCGAAAGTTTCCTGGTCGAAGAAACTGGGGATTTGGATATTTTCTCAGGCGACGAAAGACGTGCGCTATTGGAACGTTTTCGGTATCGGTAAACCGCAGACCGGCAGCCATCTGCCCATTACCGCCGAAATAAATTTCCCCTGGGTGGGTATCGACCGTAAAACCGGCGCGGCATTTGCCCGAGATGCGTGGAACCGCATCTATGCGATCCATCGCGGTAAAATCGGCGGCGGGAAAAAGGGGATAGGTAAATCCCTGTTTGAAGAGAACTATCGCGGCAGCTGGGCCTGGATGGAAGACGGCGATTTGCTTACGCAGGTCGCGGTAATCGGCGCCCTTCACAGCAGTCGTTTTGCCCTGCAAATCGCTCAATTTGTGAGCAAAGTAGAAAAACTTAAATCCATAGCGTCTTTGTCGTCACAAACATTGCTTAATTTTTCGGAAGTATCTTTTCGAGAGGAACTGGTTGGATGCCCGCCTGCTTTGTCTGGTGATGAAGAGACCTGTGCCTGTGACCATGACCTGATTATCAGCCATCTGGCGGCGCTCTTACGTCGCTGGAAATTTAAAGTCGGCAATGACGTGAATTACGAGTTATTTCTGATGCACCCTGGCTCTGACAAAATATCTCACATTTTCGCTGTTTCGGTTGGTGGCCATGAGCAAAGCCTGCTGTCTGCAACGGCAAAACTGCTTTTGCAGCAATCCGCCGAGGCAGGTCATCCGTCTGCAATTTTGGTCATGCCGGAAGATAAAGTGAATATGTATCTTCAGCCAATGCAACGGATACACATTGAAGTGCTCGGCTACCGCCTGGAGGGTGAACGAATAATTTTCCCGGATTTGGGCAAAATCAGGTTTGCAAACCAGGCTTCACATGGCGCTTTATGAATACAATCCTGCAACTATGTGAGGCCGGCGATGGGTGACTACATTGTTGCGCGGGCAACGGCGATTTACGTAGGAAAAACTCAGGCTGTCTGCCGTTGCGATGTTTTCGCCGTCAAGGACGCAAAAGAGAGCCTGTGCGCGACAGCCCAGGGCACCATTACCAAAATTGGATCGTCCCAATAGTCGATCTGCATGGCGTGGAGTCAATCTCGG
>CAIVDK010000205.1 GCA_903904655.1 uncultured delta proteobacterium
TGGGCTGAAAGATCCCCAATTCGCCGCGCAAGAGAGGCCCCCGGTTCTTGCCGTCGGCGCCATAGCGGTAGAGGCCCTTGGGCTTGTTGAAGTAACCATCGCCGGTGTAATAGACGAACAGATTATCCGACGAATCGGCGACCATGCTGTTGGGATAGAGGCCCGGCGCGGGCGGAAGGATATCCGCAATCAACTCGCCGTCATGGTTCAGCAGGCGGATGAGCCCCTTCTCCAGCCCGACGGCAAGCTTGTCTTCACCGATGCCGCACATGGAGACAATACAATCCGCATCGACCAGCTCGTGTTGAAAGTCGTCACGCCACACAAACCGAGCCTGTTCGTCATCCTGATTGACGCCTTGGAAACGGTCGCGAAAGAGGACGTCGAAGGAACGGAGCCACTTGCCCTCGTAGGTGTAAACATGAACGAGGGTGAAATTGGAGTCGGCCAGATACAGCAGACCATCGCGGGCCACGATGGCCTCCGGCCCCATCGGCGTCGGGAAATGGTAGAGATACTTGCCTGCGCCGTTGTAAACAATGACGTCACTGGAACAGCAGTGGCAGCCTTGGCCGACGAAGAGGAGATCGCGGGACTTGGAGTAGGCCACTGACAGCATGTAGAGACTGCTGGTGGATCCTTGTCCAAATCTTTTATGTTCATGATCCCCTTGCTTCTGGATATCCCGGACAAAATAGGGTCGCTTGCGCTTCCGGTTGCGAGTGGTCCAATTGAAGTCATAATGCATGAAGCGCTTACGATAGAGTCTGCGGCCCTGTGAATTTACCTTTGCCAGATAGGCGAGATCCGTTGCCAGGATGAAATTCCCCTTCTGATCCTGCGAGACGAACTGGGGCTCAAAAACACTGGTCAGCGGGTTGCCCCTGTCGCTGAAAAGACGGACATCCTTCTTAAATCTCATGGTCTTGCTGTCGAGGCAATAGAGATAGGGTCCGCCAATATGGGAGGAATGATCGTCTGAAAAGTTGATCCAGAGGTCGTTGCTGTCGTCCATGTAAAGCCTTAAGGCATCCATTTTTCTTCCTTCTCCTTTGATTGAGATACTATACAGGCCAAACGTGTTTGTCAAGACAATTTATCAATAATTACAGTTAGATAGGTTATTTTTGATAAAGAAATATTATTTCTATATGAACCGGAACAAATATCAGAAATGAAGGCGTAATGAATTGATGTTGCTCGTTTTGGAAGATGAATGGCCAGAAATGAAAAACAGAAATGTCAGCGAAAATATTTTCTGCCTCGGTGAGATTTTACCGGCCGGCGCATGCCGGTGAAAACCTTCATATAGAAATAATGTATTTCCATACGAAATAATTTCTATCTATCTAATTATATTTGATAAATTATCTTTACATCCCGGATGGGCTCATGTATCATTCCCATAGTGATCGGAGGTTCAAGCAATGAAAAGAATCCTTACGATGACCATTATAGGCCTTCTGATCGCGGCAAACTCCTGGGCCGTGGTCTTTACCGGATCGGGAACAACCAAAGAAGATGCTATCAATAACTGTCTCCGGGATGCCGTCGAAATGTTCACCGGCGCCTTGGTCTATGGCGTGACGGACGTTGAAAATTATCAGGTCCAGAAGGATCAGATTGTGGCGGCCTCGCTTGGTTATGTGAAAAGTTATCGGATCATCAAGACATCAAAGATAGATGATCTGATTCTGATCACGCTGGATGTCACGCTCTCTGAGGGCAAGATTGAAGGAATTCTCCGCAACAACGTAAAACTAATCACTTCTGAGAATGTCCTGAAAGATTACAACAACGTCGCCCAGCGGCAGGCCCAGATGAAGAAGCTCGCGGAGATGGTAAGAATCCTGGCCAGTCGTCCGGTGCATGAGAAGTATGGCGTCATCTACGAAGGCTATGAGATCAAAAGAATCGGCGTCACGCAAGTTGACGTGGTCCTGAATGCCCGCGTTACCGTAAACCCGTTCTACAGCAGAGCCTACAACGACATCCTGAAGAATCTCTCGGAGGAAAGCAATTCTGCCGAAACCTGGGTTCTGGGCGGAAACTACCGGATCGACTCAGGCCGTCTCGTGAACGCCAGGTATTATATTTCAAAAGATGCCAAGACGCCGATTGTGGATGAAGTTCATACCCAGGTTCATGTCAAGGGCGTCCCGGTCGATCGGTGCCGTGAATATAGAGATAATCTGATGGTTGTTTACAGCCCGGCGGAGTTTGTGAAAGGCTTTGCCATGATCTTTCCCAAGGCATTTAAACAGGCATGGAACGAGGAAGAAGTGAAAATCGACAAAAAATGGGACAATGCGGGAATAAAGGATTCGAAGATTCTTCCTCCGGATGGTTTGCCGCTGACAATAAAGTACCGCTTATCCGATTCAAAAGACATCAAAGCGCTCTGGAAGCTGAAGCTGACGATGGAAAGCTGTGGAAAATAATACCATGTCGCCGTCAAAAGCCAACAGTAGTATGGGTCTTTAGACCCGTTAAACACGCGAACCTAATAACCTGGAGGTCACGCGAGGTTCGGACTACATTGGTTTGTTACCCTTTGAATGCAACTTGGTATAAGAGGGCCGGATATGCGAAATATATCCGGCCATGAAATTAATTATCTACTTGATTTTAAGAGGAACGGTCGCGATAACCTAAAGGTCACAAGACCGTTCCCTACCCATAATAAAATTATTTTCCCTTAAAATCGGCAGGCCGTTTTTCGAGGAAAGACATCATTGCCTCTTTCAAATCATCTGTCATCAGTAGTGTTGCGTTTTTTTGAATCGCCATCGCCATGCCTTCGTAAACATTTACGTAACGGCTGAAATTGAGTACTTCCTTGGTGCTTTTAATGCCGAGCGGGGCGTTGGCGGCAATCTGCGCGGCCAGTTTTTGCGCGGCGGCCATGAGTCCCGCCTGATCGGCATACACATGATTGACCAGCCGCATCTTTTCCACATCGCGCGCGGAATAGTTGGCCGCGGTGTAGGCCATCTCGCGGGCAAAACCCTGACCGACGATCATCGGCAA
>CAIVDK010000206.1 GCA_903904655.1 uncultured delta proteobacterium
CGACCTTATTGGACTGGAGACTCTTCTGCATGTTATCGAAGGGCTGCATAAAGAGCTCGGAGACAAATACCGTCCGGCACCACTGCTGGTTCAGTTAGTTCGGGCCGGCCGTTATGGCAGGAAAACAGGCAAAGGTGTTTTTGAATATTGTTGAAACTCCAATTCAGCAAGCGCAGTGAAGCGGAATTGGTAAGTTGAACAATCCCGCGAAGCGGAGGGTATTATACCCGTGGCCCAAGTAAATAAGTATCAATTCATATATGGAGAAGAAAACTATGAAAGATGTTGTTATCGTTTCAGCCTGCCGGACAGCGATTGGTACATTCGGCGGGACATTAAAGGATGTGCACGCGGTGGATATCGCGAGCGTGGTCATGAAGGAGGCAATCAAGCGGGCAGGTATAAGTCCTGATTTGATCGATGATGTCCGGTTCGGAAATTGTTTTGAGCCGCATACAGCGCTTAATCTGACGAGGGTTGCCGCCCTCAAGTCCGGGATACCTAACACATCAGTTGCCGCCACGATCAATCGGGTGTGTATTTCCGGTATGGAGGCCACCATTTCCGGCATGGCCATGATCCAGGCGGGTCTGGTTGATGTTGTCCTTGCCGGAGGCGTTGAGCACATGTCGGGTGTTGCATACGTAGTCCCGGGGGCGCGTTGGGGATGCCGACTGCAGAACAGTACTCTAGATGATGCGCTTATTGAGGGACTCATGTGCGGATCAAGGATAATTCCCTGTCCTGAAAATAGCCCTTTGGCCGGGGCTATGCCGTATGACATGTACAAGGGCAAGCCCTATATCATGGGACATACTGCGGAATTTATCGCACAGATGTATAACATCAGTCGCGAAGAGATGGATGAGGTCGCGCTGCGCAGCCACAACAATGTGGAACGTGCAACTAAAGATGGAGATTTTGCACAGGAAATAGTACCTGTGGAAATCGCGCAGAAAAAAGGTAAGCCACCGAAGATTTTTGATAAAGATGAACACTTCCGACCGGGGATAACTCTGGAAGACCTGCGACAGCTTCCCGCGGCATTCATCCCGAAAATCGGGAAGGTAACTGCAGGTAACGCATCCGGGCTCAATGACGGGGCTAGCGCCACGGTAATCATGTCACTGGAAAAAGCAAAAGAGCTGGGCCTTAAACCGCTAGCCAAGATCAAGGATGTCGGTTATGGCGGATGCGACCCATCGATTATGGGCATGAGCCCTGCTCCTGCGGTTCGGAGTCTCATGAAGCGCTCAAAACTCAAACTGGAAGACTTTGATCTAATCGAGCTCAACGAGGCTTTTGCCGCTCAGTATCTTGGGTGTGAAAAAGAACTTAAGCTCAACCGAAAGATTACGAATGTGAACGGCTCCGGTATCGGTCTTGGCCATCCGGTAGGCGCGACGGGTAACCGGGTTATGGTTACTCTTATCCATGCTATGAAAAAGCAAGGTAAAACACTTGGCCTGGCAACATTGTGTGGAGGCGGAGGTGTCTCCATGGCAACAGCCATTGAAATGCTATAATACCAAGTTGCTTTCAAAAAACAAAC
>CAIVDK010000207.1 GCA_903904655.1 uncultured delta proteobacterium
CTTTTGTTAAATAAAACACCACTCACACTGCAATAATACGAATTTGCACCCACGTTGATGGTTGTTAAGCTAAAACATGCAGAAAACACCTCCGATCCAATATGAGAAATGCTGCTGGGAATTGTAATACTAGTTATGGCGTCACAACCACCGAAGGCATAATCTCCGATGCTGGCAACTCCGTTCCCAAGTGTAATTTTGGTCAAGCCATCGCAGCCCGCAAATGCACTACTCTCGATGCTAACGACGCTATTGGGAATCGTAACGCTGGTCACACCTGTTAGATCCGAATGGTGGAATGCAGCCTCGCCTATAATAGTAACCGGCAGCCCATTGATGGTGCTCGGGATGGTGACGGCGCCGCCAGAACCGATGTAGCCGGTAATTTTTATCGTACCGGCGACGTTGGTGTAGGTGTAATCCGCAGCATGTGAAGTCATTGCTGCTACCGCAAGACTCAGTCCCACTAACTCGAGTATATATCTTTTCATAAAACCATCCTCACAAATTAATAATTTAAGCTATCCTGTACCATGAAATTATAATTTTCCGAGAAGATCTTTACGGCGGGTTTCGTACTCTTCGCCAGTCAATAAGCCAGAATCCTTCAATTCTTTTAGTGCTTTGAGACGAGCAAATGTGTCTGCTTCAGACGAAGTTTGAGTTTCTTGCTTAAGACTGTTGTCTGCTAAAGTCTGCTTCCTATTTATCTCAGCTAGAGCTTCTTTAAATATCGCATCTTTTTGCATGTTTAAAATCATGGTTTGCCAAATATTTTTCCGAACGTCTTTAGAGACATTCACCATGTTTTTGAATGGTGCCACCACAACCAGAGGAAGCCACTGCGCCGTTGTCATTGAATCAGCAAATGTGTATGTGTGCTCTTTTTGACCCGTCACTCGTATTTTTGCCGTTACGTTGTATTTATCCGTTGCCCATGAGGGGATCGTGTATAGACTCGCCCCAGTGATTATTGCAGGAATCATTGCAGCTGGATTGCCAGAGTTAATCAATTCGACTTGAATGTATATATCGCCCGGCCCGTTTGGCGACACTGATGCGAAGCATCTGGATTCATTGAGGACGTCGATAAACTCACGTTCTAATATACTTCGAACATTCTCGTTGTGGTCCTGCTTCCCAAAAAGATCCACACCCGATGAAAATGAATAAGATACCGCTGGTTTATTTTCATCTGCAGCAGCTGGTTGCACTTTTGCAGCAATCGGCAACTGATTTCTCGGGAATGAAGCACACCCGGTTATTTGAGATAAAACTAAAAAGAGTGCTATGGTGCGAAGTGCATTCAGTTCTATTTTTTGCATACATGCACTCCGCACTAACTGAGGTAACAAATATTCAAACTACAACTGGTTGACAAGGGCTTGCCGCCGAGCTTCATATTCCTGTTCGGTTAGTAATCCGGAATCTTTTAATTCTTTCAGTGCTTTGAGGCGGGCGAATGTATCTGGTTCTGCGGGAGCTTTGATTTCTACATCGGTTTGTTGAGTAGTTTTCAGTACCGATTGTGGTTCAATCCACGGTTGTGACGGACGACCATTTTCAACGATATTTAATGTGAACACATGGGGCTCAAATCCATATGCAATCGGACGATCAATAAGGACGTCAATCGTCTTGTTTTCAATATGCCAGTACCACCGTGACATGGGGTGAATCGGAGGAAGGGAAATCAGATTCCACCAGCTTATGCGGGTTTCATCCGGCTTTCCCCACTTCGCGATAAGATCATCAGCATAAGGCATGGACGATATCGGGGTGCACATATATCTGCCGAATGTTGGCTCGCAACGCGTCAACTCAGGATACTGCCATTGAAGTTCATGCAAAGGTTTCCTGAATTCCTGTCGAGGAGGAAGTGACCCAAAGTGGGTTGCGCAACCAGCCCCGCACAAAACGGCACATAAAAGTATCGCTACACTTATTAGTTTTTTCATTCTGATCTCCTGCATAGTTACAAATGCCCCGCATTTACCGATAGATCAGACTGAAATACTAGAGGTTATTTAAAATCGCCTGACGCTTAGTTTGATACTCGTCTTCTGTGACAATACCATTTTCTTTCAGCGTATTCAGTTTTCCAAGTTTTTCCTTTACCGAGTCAGCGCCAGCCGCCGGTGCGACTACTGCTGGTTTTTCGCTGGCAACGGGTCGAAAGGAAGCAAGGCTTTTTGATATCTGTTCCGCGACGTACTCCGCAATAACCGGCCCGGCCTTTTCTTGGACTAACGGCGTCACATCGTCATCATAGCCGATAAATACAATGCCGCCGACAAACGCAATGATTCCAAATTCAAACCAACTGACTTCCGTCCATGTTCTATCGATGTTTGCATGTCGTATATTCAATACTACAGGCACTTTAATTGTATCAATAGGTTTTCCTGTCTTTGCATCAGAAAGATTAACAGTTATGTCGCGGGTAACTTGATATTTGTAACCATGCCATGCTGGAGCCCAAACCAAAAAACCGGGAAAGTTGATCAGAAAGTTCCAGCCGGAACCTTTATTATCCGAAACGACAGAGACGTTGGCTAAAACATCCAGATTGCTGTTATCATTGTTTATGGCCGTCGTTACGTGCAGATTGTTTCGCATAAGACTAGTGCCAAAAAGATGGGTGAGTTGTTGATCTGAAATATCACCACCTGTTGATCGAATGCCGATACGGAGCGTCTTTTCCATTGGTGTTATCGAAGTAGTACGATACGCACTCAGGTTTTTGATTTTTAACTGATGGGTGCAACCAACCATCGTTACGGCCAACATGAGAACAGCAAGTACTAAATTTCCGGGACTTTTCAACTTCATCGACGGGGTTCCTTTCCAGCAGGGTGTTTGTTTATACGCTAATGCGCACCTGCGCATACGGAGTGTTTTATAGGTAAGGTCAATAGGCATGTAAATCTCAAAGCATTTAATTTTGCAAAATCTGAGAATCAGCGATGGTGACTTGCCCCGTGTGTGGATCCAGTTTCTAAGTTAGGATTTCAACCAAACAACCAGAGACTAAAAAACTTTTCTGAAAAGTTCAGTCATCATTCCATCACCCAAGTCCATTCCGCAACCGACTTCTTCGATTGTCACTTGCGACGGAGCCTGTTCGACGGGGATTTTGACTTCCAGCACACCGTTTAACAGAACCGCTTCAAGGCTGGTGATTGCTTGTCCGTCGACC
>CAIVDK010000208.1 GCA_903904655.1 uncultured delta proteobacterium
TCCCCAATGGGAAAAGCTGGAGCGTCAGACACGCTTCACCCTGCCGCCGCACGGACCGGTGGTGATGGCCGCCGCGCTTCCTGCTGATGTGGACGTGGAATTTATTGATGAGAATATTCAGCCGATTAATTTTGACGCGGGAGCCGATTTTGTCGGGATATCGATGATGCTGAGCGCGCAGGTGAAGCGTGGCTGGGAAATCGCCGATGCCTTTCGCGCCAGGGGGATCAAGGTGATTTGCGGCGGGATTGCCACGATGTTGCATGCCGAAGAAAGCCAGGAGCATGCGGACTCTGTTTTTCTGGGGGAGGCCGAAGGCCGGATGGAGCAGGTCTTTACCGATTTCAAAAACAATAATCTGCAAAAAGTCTATAACTACATGCAGAATTTTCCGTTGATTGAAAGCATCGGAACGGCAAGGCGTAGTATTTTAAACCGCGAGATGTATAATTACAAGGGCGTGCAGATGGTCGATCTGGTGCACGCCTCCCGTGGCTGCCGCTTCAATTGCTATCCCTGCTGTGTCAGCTTCTTAGGCGGTCGGAGTTTCCGTCCCAGGCCTTACGACAAAGTTGTGGAAGAAATGGCCAGTATTAACAACAACCGCCTTTTTCTTGTTGATAATTCTCTGGCGCAGGATAAGGAATGGGAAATGGGTCTGTTCAAGGAAATGATCCCTTTAAAAAAGAAATGGTGCTGCCATCCGATTGAAAACGACGATAAGGTTCTGGATCTGGCGGCGCAGGCCGGGGCGTGGTTTGTCTATCAGGCGATTTTTGATTCATCCGATTTTATCCGCGAGCGCGTCAAGCGCTATCACGATTACGGTATCGGCGTGGAAGGCAGCATTTTACTGGGCCTAGATTATCATACCGAAGATTATATCAAAAAGCTGGTTGACTTTTTACTTGAAATCGAACTGGATATGGCAGAGTTCACAGTGCTCACGCCGTTTCCACACACCCGGACTTTTGATGATCTGCATAATGCCGGCAGGATTTTCTCCTATGACTGGAACGACTACACCTGCGGTAAAGTGGTATTCCAGCCTAAATTACTAACGTCGGAACAATTGCAATCTCTTTATTATTACGCATGGGATAAGTTTTATGAGGAAGAGCCGCAGAATTATAAAATGTTCAAGATGCTCAAGAGAGTTATTGATAAAGAAAAACAAGACGGCACTTACAAGCAACGCGTCCGTCGGTAAAAAGTGAAAAGGGTGGAAGGAGAGGGTAAGGTCATGAAGAAAATTGGCAAGGGGGCCGCCGTCGTCATCGATGGCGACCGTGTCAGTTTTGATGATATGATTGCCGTCGCGCGCGACGGGGCGCAGGTTTCCATCAGCAAATCGAAGCGTTTTGTGAGGCGGATGGAGCTGACGCAAAAAATGCTCATGGATTCGATGAAAAAGGGCGTTGCAGTTTACGGGGTGAATACCGGGTACGGCAAATCCTGCGGCAGCCGGATCAGCATGAATATTGCCCTGAAAAACGGCGAAAATATTTTTCGTTTTCACGGCTGCGGCACCGGGGAACCCATCGGTATTGAGGAGACAAGAGCAGCCATGCTGTGCCGGATCATCTGCCTGGCGCGCGGCTATTCTGGGGTTTCGGTCGCGCTGCTTCAACAGATGGCTGATTTTTTGAACTGCGGCATTACGCCCGTGGTGCCTTGTGAAGGCTCGGTCGGCGCGTCCGGCGATCTGACGCCGATGTCCTATATTGGCGCGGCTCTGGCTGGCGATCGCGACGTGTTTTATCAGGGTGACATTTGGCCTGCGGCCCGGGCGATGAAGAAAGCTGGATTAAAGCCCTACAAATATCTGCCGAAAGAACCGCTGTCGATGGTGAACGGCACAACGACGATGACGGGGATTGCCGCGCTTAATGTGGAGCGGGCCGAACGCATTTTATCCGCCGCGATATATGCGACAGCCCTCAGCGTTCACGCGATGAAGGGCAATGCCCATCATTATCATCCGGTTATTTCAGAGGCCAAACCGTTTCCCGGTCAGATGTTTGTCGCGCAAAAGATTGCCCGGCTTCTACAGACCAGGGTGGCGGTGCGTCAACTGGAAGACGACGCGCTCGAAACGCTGCAGGATCCCTACTCGCTGCGCTGCGCACCGCAGGTTTTGGGTGTGTTGTCCGACGCGCTTTCCTGGATTAAACAATGGGTGGAAGTCGAAGCCAACAGCTCCAACGACAATCCGATTTTTGATCCCGCCACGGGACAGATTTTAATGGGGGGTAATTTTTACGGCGGCCATATCGCCTTTGCAATGGACGGGCTCAAAGCCGTGCTGGCGTCGGCTGCGGATATGTGCGATCGGCAGATTATGCTGTTGGTGAATCCGAATCTCAACCGGGGATTGCCGGGCGATCTGGTTCGTTTCAATGGCGGCCCAGCCGGCCTGCATCACGGCTTTAAGGCCATGTCGATTTCTTCATCGGCCTTGACCGCCGAAGCCCTGAAAGCCACCATGCCTGCCGCGTCTTTTTCGCGTTCGACTGAATCCCATAACCAGGACAAAGTCAGCATGGGCACTATCGCGGCGCGTGACGCCGAACGGGTGTGCACGCTCACCGAACGGGTAGTCGCCATTCATCTGCTGTCGGCGGCGCAGGCCTGTGATATCCGGCAAAATGTTAACGTCCGGCCGCTTCTGGCTAAGGCGCTGCAAAAAATTCGATTGGTCAGCGATCCGGTCATTGAA
>CAIVDK010000209.1 GCA_903904655.1 uncultured delta proteobacterium
CAATCCGATGCCGGCAATCGATCCCAGGAGTCCCGCGGTGGGAATATTGCGTTGAATCCACCCGCCGAAAAAAGAGGTGAAGATTTTAACGACGCCAATCATGAAGAGCGTGGCCATGCCGATCTGCCAGGTGAGTTGTGCATCGCGCGTGATCACATAGGCAGGACCCAGAACGGCATAGGCGATTCCGATGGTGGACGGCGTATCGAGGCCCAGCGGCATCGCCGTAACATCCGCGCGTCCGGTCTTTCTTTTCAACCGGATGGCAAGCCAGGTATAAATCAGATCGCCTATCAAGACGCCGATGGCCGTGCCCGGAATCATACGCGTCAGGATAATATCCACGGGAAAATTGAAAGTGAAAACAAGGATGGCGTTTAAAAATATCAGCACCCCGGCGTTGTCCAGAAACAAGGCAAGAAAAGCGGTCGTTTCCCCCCAGAACCTGCTTTGTTTCGTCCCGCCTTCCACATTTCTCATGACATTGTCCGTTCCTTCAATGGCCCGCTGAAAAAGGAATACTGTGAACCGCTCCTCATGCCGGTGCTATAACTGAAACCGCCCTGTTTGACAATCCAATTTATTCAGCGCCGTGAGTCGCCTATTTAAGGCGTGTGGTCTATGGTCAGCACCGTTCTCAATAAGCGGATTTTAAGTTGATTCCTGCGTCGCTTCATGCTATGCAAATCGGGCTAAATTTGTTATTATCAATCCCGCTATTGCGGGACGAGCTTTAATTCTCCGCGAGCTTGCTCGCGATATAATGACGTTCATTTCATACCTCGACAGCGAGCTCGCGAGGTGGTTGATTAATACTTCGATACTTTATAAAAACAGGCATATTCAAGAAAGGCCGGCATGACTGAAGAAAAAAAACCATCAGAACCCGTTAACGTCGTCGCTGAAAACGAAGATGAAATTGATCTTATGGAACTGGCGAGAACAATCTGGAAGGGCAAAAAGCTCATCATCTGGATAGCCGTCATTGTCACGTTGGCCACAGCCGCTTTATCGCTCACCATGACCAATATTTACACGGTCGAAGCAATTCTCAAGCCGGTATCTTCTAAAGACGGCGGCGGAAGGCTATCCTCCCTGGCGTCCCAATTCGGCGGCATGGCCAGTCTGGCCGGAATTACCATGCCCGGCGCTTCATCGTCCGCAGAGCTGGTCCACCTCCTGAAGTCCAATGTCTTAAGTAAAAATATTATTGAAAGATATAATCTCCTGCCTGTCCTTTTTCCCAAACAGTGGGATGAGGAAAAGAAGGCCTGGAAAAAAACGAGCGGCGGCTTCAGCCTTAATCCATTGGCGCTGATCAGTAAAATAAGACCGACAGACCTGAACGCACCAAAAAAAGATCCCGGCGTTCCCGACATGTGGGACGGCATTCGAGCGCTTGATCAAAATGTCAAGATCAATTATAACATGAAAGAAGACATTATCACCATCACCGTGAATTTCCGTGACCCGGAGATAGCTGCTCGAATCGCCAACTATTTTATCGCCTCTTTGAACGATCTCATGAGTTCGGAAGCCAAGCGCGCGGCTATTACCAACAGAGAATATCTGGAAAAACAGCTTCTCGAAACAAATGACGTTATTGTCCAGCAAAAAATTTATAATCTCATCGCTGAAAAAATTGAAACCATGATGATGGCAGAAGTCAAGGAAGGTTTCGCCTTTAAAGTCCTAGACCCGCCGATGGCGCCTGATCAAAAAAGCAAACCCAAAAGGGCGCAAATGGTTCTTGTCGCCTTTATGGTGTCACTGTTTCTCGCTGTCTTTGTTGTATTTTTTAGAGAATACGTAAAAAAAATTAAAGCCAAATCTGCCGGAGGGCCAAATGCAAAATAGAAGGTTACTGTTTTTATTGATCCTGTGTGTCTTTTTTATTACAGGTTATCTCCATACAAATTCAGGCTACTGTCAGACGACGGCACCGCTGCCAGCAATGACACCAGATGCACAACAGGCCATCCAATCAGATTTGCAAAAAGCGAGCATCAATCTGACCCCGGAAGAGATTCAAAAGGGTAAGGAGATGCTTGAACAACGGGGAAAGGGCAAGGCGGCGCCGGAAAAACGGGAAAAAGCCGCTGATGTTAAGAAACAGAATACTGAAGAGGAACCAAGTGTCAAAGCAGAGGATAAATCAACAGAGATAACAAAGAAAACATCGCTTTTCAACCGGACACGACAAACCGGTAAATACCAGGACATTTCCCTTGATCTGAAGCCTTTTGGTTACGATTTTTTCCGCGCAGCAGCATCTTTGCGGGAACGCAAGGATATCCCCGTCCCGCTTAGTTATCTCGTCGGATCAGGTGACGAAATCAACATTCTCTTATGGGGACGCATGAATGCGCAGCATTCATTGATAGTGGACCGTGACGGGAAAATCAATATCCCACAAATCGGTCCCGTCCATGTTGCCGGCATGACCTTTGAACAAATGTCCAAATATTTAATCTCTAAAGCGGAGCAGAATGTCGGGACGAATGTTGATATTACCATTGGTTCTACCCGATCCATTCCCGTTTTTGTTCTGGGAGATGTGAGAAGGCCCGGCGCCTATAACGTCGGATCATTATCCACCGTGACAGACGCTCTGATGGCGGCGCGCGGCCCGTCGAACATCGGTTCTATGCGTCGTGTTGAATTGCGAAGAAAGGACAGGGTCATCACCCGCTTCGACCTCTATGACCTATTTTTGAAGGGCGACAAATCGCGAGATGTTATTTTGCAGGCAGGCGATGTCGTATTTGTTCCGACAACAGGCCCCCTCGTCGGCATTGCCGGCAACGTCAAGCGGCCGGCTATCTATGAGCTGAAAGACAGATTTGATCTGCAGAATGTTTTCGACCTGGCGGGCGGCACCATTCCCAGCGCCTACACGCAACAGATGCAGGTGGAGCGAATTGTCAAAAATGAAAAACAAATCGTGATCGACATCAACGATAAAACTCTTGATATGGTCAAACATTTTGTTGTCCAGGACGCGGATATGGTCAAGGTTTTCTCCATTGTCGATATTGACGAAAATTCCGTGTATCTGAACGGCAACGTTAAGCGCCCCGGAAAATATGCCTTCAAGCCGGGCATGCGGATAAAAGATCTCGTTAAAAATCCTGATGATCTTCAGGCGGCAACATACTTTGAGTATGCCCTTATTAAAAGGCAAACGCCGCCCAGCCGGTCTATTGTGTTGCTTCCCTTTAATCTGGGGAAGCTTATTTTAGAGAATGATAGCGCCTATAACTATGAGTTAACCCCTAAGGATCAAATTTTTATATTTAACATCGATTTATTCAAGGATCGGCCTACTGTGACGGTGGAAGGAGAAATCCGGGGCAGTGCTACAACGGATCTTAACCAGGGCGAAGTCGTCAAGATAGACGTAAACATAGCCGCCAAAGCGGAGGCAAAGGATGCCGGAAGAGACATAACACTTCTGTCGGCACTCAATGCGATCAAGGAGGATTTGAATAAAAACCCGCAGAATTATTTATTTGTCGCTAAAATTGAGGAATTTGAAGATGAAATCAAAGCGGAAAAGAGGCCCACTCCCGGTGCGCTGCGTTACCTGCAAATCGAACTGGAAAAAGAAGGCCGGGCGGACCTGACCGCAAAACTCAAAAAACTGGAAAAGCAGATGCAGGTGACGCGTCGTTTGGATCTTAGCGGCAATATGAAAATCAAGGACGCCCTTTTACAGGCGGGAGGTTTAACCAACAACGCCAGCCTGGAAAACGGCGAAATCATCCGTCAGTATGCGAAAAATGAATTCCGCTCAACCTATTTCAACGTAGCCAGAGCCATGGCGGAAGATCCGAGAGACAATTTGCTGCTGCAGGATGGCGACGTGATCATCATCCACTCCATCTGGGAAAAGAACCCGAGAAACAGCATCTTTGTCGCGGGAGACGTCACAAATCCAGGCACCTATAAGTACACGGATAACATGACGGTTCGCGACTTGATTTTTAAAGCGGGTAGCGTTTTGGATTCCGCCTATCTTGACGATGCAGAGATAACCTCCATAGAAATCCTGGAAGGAAAAATGGGCCAGCTAGCCCATAAAAATATAAATCTGCGTAAAGCCCTGGAAAACGATCCGGCCCATAACCTTGTGTTGCAACCTAACGACAGATTACTGGTCAAACGCATCGTCGATTATCAGGCAGTTAGATTCATCAACCTTTCCGGCCAGATCATGTTTGCCGGCAGGTACCCTTTCAGAAAAGGTGAGAAATTGTCGGATTTGCTGGAAAGAGCCGGCGGCTATACGCAGCACGCCTATCTCCGGGGTGCAATTTTTACACGACAACGGGTGAGAGACCTTCAACAAAAAGGCGTGACGGAAATGGCTGACAGGATGGAAAAAGAATTACTTTCCGCAGGAACAGAGCAGTTGGCCACAATTACATCACCAGAGGAATTATTGGCAAAGAAAGCTGAAATGCAACAAAAACATCTATTTATCAACAAATTGAAACAGGTGAATGCAACCGGCAGAATGACCATTTACCTGGCGGATGTAAAAACGATGAAAGGCTCTGAATATGACTTTGAACTGGAGGATGGCGATTCGCTGAACGTTCCGGAGAAGAACAGCGTTGTCAATGTGATCGGCTCCGTCATGTCACAGGGCAGCCATCTGTATTCCGACAGACTGGGCTACCAGGATTATATTGAGGCCACCGGCGGCTACTCTTACTATGCCGATGCAAAAAACGTATATGTTATGAAAGTTGACGGTAGCGCCAGAAAAGTATCCAAAAGTTTTATAGGTTGGAGCTCTTCACACAACAGGTGGGAAATGACGGCGCGTGGCGGGGAAGTTCGGCAAATCGAACCGGGCGATACCATCGTTGTGCCGGAGAAAACAGAGCGTATCGCCTGGCTGAGGGAGATCAAGGATATCACGCAGATCCTGATGAACATCGCCGTCGTGGCCGGCGTCGTTATTCGGTTGTAGGGACGGGAAGTATTAAGTAATTAAGATTTAAGATTTAAGTTTTAAGGGTCAGGCGTAAACCCAGCCGCGGGGCTGGTAAGCCACTCGGGTTGATCGGGAAGGAAACTGGATATTCAGCTTATGTTTGTTATGCTTCATTCAGCGCCCGAAAAGTATCCGCAGGTAAAAACGATCACGGATGCCGAACGCATCAACATGGTGAAAGAAATTTTCTCCACCATCACCGGCAAATATGATTTCTTGAATCGCTTCTTAAGCCTGCGGCGCGATGTGGCCTGGCGCAACTTTGCCGCAAAAAAAATGCTCTTTTTTCAGACCAACCGCTATCTCGATGTCGCCTGCGGCACGGGCGATCTGTCGGTTGCGGCAGCCGTTAAACATCCGCAAATTTCCGTGACCGGTCTCGATTTTGTGCCGGAAATGGTCAAAGCGGCAAAAAATAAAGTCCTCAAGAAAAACCTTGCCGACCGCATTCAAATTACGCAGGGCGACGCGCTGCATCTGCCTTTTGAGGACAGCAGCTTCGATGTCACCGGCATTGCCTTCGGCATCCGCAATATTCCCGATCGACTCCGCGCACTTTCCGAAATGATGAGGGTGACCGCTCCCGGCGGACAGGTGATGGTTTTGGAGATGACGTTTGTGCAGAACCGGTTCTTTAAATTGATTTACTATGTCTATTTGAATTATCTGCTGCCGGCATTTGCAAAAATATTTTCAAAGAATCCCGCCGCATACTATTATCTGGCCGACTCGATCATGAACTTCCCCTCCCCCAATGAATTCGCAAAGATCATGCAGAAAGCAGGCATGGTGAATGTGGAAAAATATCCGCTGACCTTCGGCATCACCTGGTTGCACATAGGGGAGAAGGCTGAAGGCTGAAGACCGAAGGTCTATAAAGAAGGCAAAGAATTGTATGGCTGATCATCTAAAATTCGCCGCTGATTTTTCTGCTGTGAAGTTCCGCAATCTTTCCTTTGTTCCACCCGGAAATTTTGCTGTAATATTTGGTGAGCCGGGCGATGCCTTCAACATCGGCCGAGCCGCAGTAGCCGCATCTTTCAGTCAGGCCCGGCGCGGTTTTCCCGCAGGAAAGACACGAGGTGAATTCCGGTGTAAAATCAATCTGACGGTTGACGGACTGGTCAAAGCTGTTACGCAAAAAACGAACAAGCGCCTCCGGACCGGGATTGGCATCGCCCAATTGCAGATGCGTAATGACTTCTCCTGCCAGATCTGGATGGAATTTCCCTTCTTCAATGACTCTTTGCAGAGGCGCGATGTCCGCCGCGGCGTGGAGATGCGTGGAGTTCGTATAGTAGATGGACCCTTCGGCGATATCGCCTTGAACAAAACGTCCGGCGGCAGGCGAGTAATATTTCAGATCAAGCCTCGCAAAGCGATACGCCGTGGTTTCCGCCGGCGACTGCTCTAAGACAAACGTCATCCCCAGATCCGAACTTAATTGCTCGGCCTCACGCCGCATAAAAGCGACGATCCGCAAGCCGAAATCCATGGCTTCCGGCGACGCATGCAACGGTCCGCCCTGAAAAATCATAGCCAGTTCGTTGAGACCGACAAGACCGATGATATAGTAGGCGCGGTTCATCCTCAAAAAAGGACAGCCGTCGGCGTTCATCGCCAGCACCGCCAGCGGCCCCTGCTCGGCATAAGATAAAAGTTTTTCCAGAAAGTCTTTTTTCTGGATGTGCGCCTGGACGGCCATCTTCATTAATTCCTTTAAATAGCCAAAGAGTTTTTCTTCATCGCCTTCGGCCTTATAGCCCAGGCGCGGCAGATTCAATGTCACACTTTGCACGGCCGCCTGGCGCAAAAGCCAGGGCTTGGTCAGTTCCCCCCTGACGGACGCCTCCCCGAGAAAAACGCTGTTGAAACAACCGGCTGTCAGCGCGTCGGGGTCGCGGTCAAATACAAAACAGGTGTTGCCCTGAGACCCTGCCACATCGCAGGCCTGGCGCAGCAGATCATCAGCGGCTGGCTCGCGGAAGAACGCTTCGGTAATATGGAGAAGCGGCCGGGGCAGAATAAAGGGCCTGCCCGTCGCGTCGCCTTTTTGAAAAACTTCAAAAATCGCCCGGGCAAAGCGCTGCGCCTCCAGCGTATAATCCCGATAGGTTTTGCCGGTGGGAATTCCTGCAGGCCCGATGGCGGGAAGATCCGCCCAAGTCGCCGGCATATCATAATAAAGATGAATGTCCGTGTAGAGCGCCTGGCCGCCGCGCGCGGCGGAAAGCTGCGAAAATTCATAGACGAGCATCTGCGCAAACTGGCGGATTTCCTTGTCGCTCTTGCCACACAAATACGGCGCGAAAGAAATATTGAGCGCGTCCCAGCTGATCGTGCCGGTAAAGTGCCCCTGCAGAATGGCGCTGAAGCGCACCATGTGCGCCAGCAACACTTCCGCGTGCTTGGCAGGTTTGGCGGAATTGATCGCATGCGGCAGCTTCAATCCGAAAAGTTTCAGATATTCCAGCGACTGGCAGCAACTGTAGGGGCGGTCGATATACCCCAATCCGTGAATGTGCAGGTCGCCCGCCGTGTGCGCTTCTCCAACGTCGATGGAAAAAACGTCGTAGAGCGAAAATTCCTTTTTAATGCCTTCGGCAAAAAGCAGATTGGTACCCTCGGGAGAATGAGGCGTGTTGGCGTTTTCCTTGTTCTGGTGCAAAATAAGCTGGCGGACATCGTAGAGGGGAAATCCCAGGCGACCGTGCAGACGGCGTTCCTTTTCCAAGCCCCGCTCTATGAGCTTGGCGTTCACCAGCTCGCGCACCAGCGATGTCGTCAAAAGGCCGATGCCGGAGGCGATAATCTGTTTTTCGACGTCCTTGGAAATTTCCGCCGCCAGCAGATAATCAATGCCCGCTTCGCGCAGCAGAGCGTCCACAATACGCTGGCGGTTCCACGGCGCGATCTCCTCGCCGGACGTACGGATGAATAATGTTAAATCTGTCGTTTCGGAGGAATCAATCATATTACACGTTCGTCGGAATGGATTTTTCGATATTGCCCAATGCCGCTTCCGCCGCCTTCGACAGCTCTTCGTCGTGGTCATGGTTAAGCGCAAAAACTCGGAAATGATGTACACGCGCAGGAATGAAGCGGTAAATCTCAGCCAGCGGTTCGGAAGAAATATGCCCCGTCGCCGGATTGAAGATATTGATGAGTTTGGACGGCACAGCCATCGGATTCAAAGGACGCGGGTCCTGCGTTGCCACATCCACGCGAAACGGAAGCGTTTTGAGTTTCGCGGGAAGAAAGGTTTTGATCTTTGCCTCATAATTTTGCGCGTCCGGAAATACCGTTCCGCGTTGAATCGAATCGATGGATATTTCGGCTGCAAAAGACATTTTCCATTTCAGTTTACGGGCATGTATCTTTTGCCACTCTAGCGCAAGCCAATGCTTTTGCTTATCTTTCGTAAATAGCCAGCTCTGTACCTGGCTGAACAGCGACCACTCATCGCAACCGAGATAGGCGTCGAGATTCTTCACGGGACTTACCGGGTAAATGAGCCTTAGCGTGTCGGAGAAAATTTCCTGCAAGTGCAAATCCAGCGCGCGTGTGGTGCGATGAAAATACACATTACTGTATAGATTCAGGCGGGCGTTGAGAAAACGCCTCAGCGCCGAGATGCCGGACTGATGAAGGGCCAGGCCGTCTTTTGTAAAAAATGTGTAGTAGCGCAGGCGCGGCATATCAACCATGTCCAGAGAAAAACCCGTCATATAGGCGTCGCGCTGGACGTAGTCGAGATTATCAACTGTGTAAATGCCGGAGAACAACTGCCTGAGCCAGTGAAGCCAGCGCGGCTGTTTTTCGTCATGGCGGAGGTCGGGCATTTTGATGAGATAGGCGACCTGCTGCGGGTCTAATATTTCTCCGCGGGCAAAGGCGCCCGACGGGCCGCGCGAAATTCGCGAAATGACCCCGCCCAGTTTTTTGATAATGATCTGCCGGCCCATATCTTCATGGGTCAGCCCCCAGGCAGAGAGATAATGCTCGTCAAAAAAATGGCCGAACGGGCCGTGCCCCACGTCATGGAGCAGTCCCGCAAGACGAAGCAATTCTTCCACATAATTGAAAGACGGCGTCTCCTTGCAGACGTCCTTGAGGCTGGGATACAGGTGACGGGCGAATTCTCCCGCGACATGCATCGTCCCCAACGAGTGCTGAAAACGGGTATGTTCCGCCGCGGGATATACCCAGCGGGCGCTCTGGAGTTGATAAATGCGCCTAAGCCTCTGCATCCAGGGAGAATCAAGAATGTCCTTTTCCGTCGTTTCCGCGGGCCCGTTATCATGTGGCACTGTAAAGAAAGCGTAAGCGTGAATCGGATCGGCAATTAAAGCCATCCCAGCGTAGGCATTCGTGGGAAAATCAGTCTTTTTCATGGCAACTTGTTTACAATATTATACCTAAAATATCAATTTTAATAATTATTTAATGAAACTGTCCGACAAACGCATTGACAGATTTCTTCAATGTGGTAACAAAATAATCGCATTGATTATTGATGAACTCGTAAAAAGTCACACAAGCTGTCATTCCCGTCTTGTGACCTTTAGGTTACGAAGACGGGAATGACAAAAATGGGGTAAAATTGACTTTTACGAGTTCATCAATTATTAAACATTTTAGTGGAGTAAGCCCTTATGAAAACTTTTTTCTCGCCGTCATCCATTGCCGTCATCGGCGCCAGTCCCCGCGAAGGCAGCCTGGGCAGTCAGATTATCACCAATCTACGCTATGGATACACCGGCCCGATTTATCCCGTTAACCCCAATTATTCAGACATCCAGACCCTGCCCTGTTATCCGACGGCTGAAGAGATTCCCGATCCGGTCGACCTGGCGATCATTATCGTTCCCGCCCGCGCCGTGCCCGAGGCACTCACAACCTGCGGGCGTAAAGGCATTAAGCGTGTCATCATCGAAAGCGCCGGTTTTGCCGAGACCGGCAAGGAAGGCCGTCTGCTTCAGGAGCGCTGCCTGGCTCTCGCTCGCGCGGCCGATATCCGCATCTGGGGACCCAATTGTATGGGCGTAGTGGATATCCCGAAAAGATTCTTTTTTACCTTCATGCACCCCAATATCTACAAAGACGGCTTGATTGACGGCCGCATTTCCATGGTGGTGCAAAGCGGTATGCTTTCCGCCGGATTTTTAGTTGATTTGATGAGTGAACGCGCCGTGGGGATAGCCAAAGCCTGCTCCATCGGCAATAAAATGGACATCGACGAATGCGACGTGCTGGAATACCTGCTCCAAGACGACGAAACGGACGCCATCGCCCTGTATCTGGAATCGATTGTGCGGGGACGCAAATTTCTGGAACTGGCAGACCGGGCGAAAAAAACGATTGTCCTGCTCAAGGGCGGGAAGAGCAATGCGGGGGCTAAGGCGGCGCTTTCGCACACATCAAGCCTGGCCGGCAACGCCCGGCTGCAGGATTCCCTTTTGTCGCTGGCCGGGGTGACGATTGCGCGCGATTTTCAGCAGATGATGGAAGTAACCCGCGCACTGGCCATGATCAAACAGACGCCTGCGAATTGCCGGACGGCGATTCTGACCTTCAGCGGCGGCGCGGGCATCTTGTCGTGCGATCTGATCGAGCAACAGGGGCTCAGTGTGGCCGAACTTTCCGCTACAACAAAAAAAGACCTGGCTTCCGTATTTCCCGACTGGCTGCCCGCCTCAAATCCCGTTGACATGTTTCCCGCCTTTGCCGCCAAAGGCCCTATTGCCGCCTATGACAGCGCTTTTAACGCCGTCGTGAAAGATCCGCAAGTGGACGTCATCTTTCTGCATTTCTTCGTCGGCCTCTATCTCAATTACGACCAGTTGAGGCTCTTCAAGGAAGCGGCGGATCGGGAGGGAAAAGTTTTGATCCTCTGGGTTATCGGCCGACGGGACGCGCTTCGAGACTTCAAGCGGGAGGCTCAGGAGTGCTCTATCCCTGTTCACGGAGAATTGTTCCGTGCAGTCGAATGCCTGACGTATGCGTCGCGTTACAC
>CAIVDK010000210.1 GCA_903904655.1 uncultured delta proteobacterium
CGCCTGAATATCGCCATTAGCCAGGCCAAAGAAGCCGGCCTTCTGGGTAATGACATTTTAGGCACGGGCTTTAATTTTGACTTGGAGATTTACCAGGGCGCGGGCGCGTTTGTCTGCGGTGAAGAAACGGCGCTCATGACCTCCATCGAAGGCAAACGAGGCATGCCTCGTCCCCGCCCGCCCTTCCCCGCTGTTGCAGGTTTGTGGCAGAAACCCAGTATCCTCAATAACGTCGAAACCCTGGCCAACGTAGGCCAGATCATGTTGAGAGGCGCTAAGTGGTACGCGTCCATCGGTACGGAAAAAAGCAAGGGCACAAAAGTTTTCGCCCTTACCGGTGACGTCAACAACGTCGGCTTGGTGGAAGTTCCCATGGGAACCAAACTGGGCACGATCATTTTTGATATCGGCGGCGGTATACCCAAAGGCAAAAAGTTCAAAGCAGCGCAACTGGGCGGCCCGTCCGGCGGTTGTATTCCGATCCAGCACCTCAATGCGTCCGTTGACTATGAGAAAGTTGCGGAACTGGGCGCCATCATGGGCTCCGGTGGATTGATCGTCATGAATGAAGACAAGTGCGCCGTCGATATGGCCCGGTTCTTCATGGATTTCTGCCAGGATGAATCCTGCGGCAAGTGTACCCCCTGCCGTGAAGGAACCAAACGCATGCTGGATGTTCTAACCAATATCACCAAAGGAAAAGGCAAAGCTGGGGACATTGAACTTCTGGAAGAAATGGCCGGCGTCATTAAAAACGCGGCGCTGTGCGGTCTGGGACAAACCGCTCCCAATCCTGTTTTGAGCACCATCCGTTATTTCCGCAAGGAGTACGAAGAGCACATTTTTGAACATCGCTGCCGCGCCACCGTTTGCTCGGCAATGTATAAATCACCCTGTCAACATACCTGCCCGATTGAAATGGACATCCCGTCCTACATCGCACTGATTCGTGAAGGACGTTTTGAAGACGCTTACAAGATTATGCTTCAGACCAATCCCTTCCCGTCCGTTTGCGGTCGCGTCTGCGACCACAAATGTCAATCCAAGTGCCGCCGTGGCAATATGGATGAAGCCCTGGCGATTAAATTCCTGAAGCGCTTCATCACCGACAACGCATCGCGTCCGAAAACCGATGCGGTTCCCGTTACACGCAAGGAAAAGATTGCCGTTATCGGTGGGGGTCCCGCTGGCCTTACCGCGGCGCGCGATCTGGCTCTGCGCGGTTACAAAGTGACCGTTTTTGAAGAGTTGAACAAAGCGGGCGGCATGCTCTACTGGGGCATTCCCTCTTACCGCCTGCCCCGTAATATCCTGCAGGGTGAAATTGATGATATCGCCTCGCTGGGCGTCGAGATCCGTCTTAACACCCGCGTAGGCCGTGACATTTCTTTCGAACAGATTGAAAAGGATTTTGATTACTTCTACCTGGCCACCGGCGCGCATAAGAGCCAGAAAATGGGCGTTGCCGGCGAAGACCTGGGCAATGTTTTCGGCGGTGTCGAATTCCTGCGCGACTTTAACAACAATGAAGAAAAATGGCTCAAAGGCGAAAAAACGCTGGGCAAAACAGTGGCTGTCATCGGCGGCGGCAACTCGGCGATCGACGCAGCCCGCGTAGCTCTTCGCCTCGGTTCCGATGTGACTATTCTTTATCGACGCTTGAGAGCGGATATGCCGGCAGCTGAAGAAGAAATCAAGGCAGCCGAAGATGAAGGCATCAAGATTGAATACCTGGTCGCACCTTTGAAGATTGGGGGCGCGAAGGGCAAGGTTGGTTCTATTACCTGTCAGCGGATGACGCTGGGCGATTTTGACAATAGCGGTCGCAAGAAGCCCGTCGCTGTCGCCGGTTCCGAGTTCACTTTAAATGTGGATGCCATTGTCGCAGCCGTCGGCCAGGTGCCGGATATGAGCTTCATGGATAAGAAGAGCGGCGTCGAAATCAACAAATGGGATTGCTACAATGTCGGCAAGGGCTACGCATCACGTACGGCCAACCCCCGCTATTTTGCAGGCGGCGATGCTGTTACCGGCCCCGACACCGTCATCGCGGCAGTCGGCGCAGGACATCAGGCAGCCGACGATATCGACGCGGCCATCCGCGTTTCCAATAGCGAATCCGCCTATGTCAAACCGGCGCTGGAAGATATTGTTGTGCCGCTGGTGATTGATGAAGACTCGGAGGAAACACCCCAGATGCTGATGCCGGAAATGCATCATGCCACCCGTAAAATGAGTTTTGCGGAAGTGGAACTGGGCTTCAGCCGCGAAGGCGCCATAAAGGAAGCTTGCCGTTGCCTGCGTTGTGATGCGGCTGTATAATTTACATTATGGAATAATAAGGAGAAATATTTCATGTCAACAACTGTTAACTTGACTATTGATAATCGCCCGATAGAGGCACCGGCAGGCTCCACTATTTTGGAGGCAGCCCGTGGTGTCGGTATTAAAATCCCCACACTCTGCGCCTGGACGGAAATTAATCACACACCTGGCGCATGCCGCGTCTGTATGACCGAAGTGGAAGGCCAGCGCAGCCTGATCGCCGCCTGCGTTTTTCCTGTTAGTGACGGGATGATTGTGCATACCAACACGGAAAAAGTCCGTCAGGCCAGAAAAATGGTTGTGGAGCTACTACTTGCCAACCATCCGCAGGAGTGCAACTATTGCGTAAGAAACGGCAACTGCGAATTGCAGAAAGTAGCCGAATTTGTCGGCATTAAAGAAGTTCGTTTTGATTACACGCAATTCCCGAAAGAAGGTATGATCGACCGTTCCAGTCCCTCAATTGTCCGAGACAGCCGCAAGTGTATTGATTGCCACCGCTGCGTAACGGTTTGCGAGCAGATTCAAACGGTCAGTGTTTTGACTCCGGCCCATCGCGGCAGCGATGTCCGAGTCGTACCGGCTTTTGATCTGCCGCTCATTGAATCCAATTGCATTACTTGCGGTCAGTGCATCCTTGCTTGTCCGGTTGGTGCTCTTTATGAAAAGGATGATGTTGATTTAGTCTGGAAAGCCCTGCAAGACCCGACCAAGCACGTGATTGTTCAGGAAGCCCCGGCTATTCGTGCGGCTCTGGGCGAAGAATTCGGCATGCCTCCGGGAAGCCTTGTCACCGGCAAAATGATCACCGCCCTGCGCCGACTGGGTTTCGATAAAGTTTTTGATACCAATTTTACCGCCGACCTCACCATTATCGAGGAAGGCAACGAATTGCTCAAACGCGTTAAGGAAGGCGGCACGCTGCCGATGATCACATCGTGCAGTCCCGGTTGGATCAAATTCTGTGAGCATTTTTATCCTGATCTGCTGGGTCATCTTTCAACCTGCAAATCACCACAGCAGATGTTCGGCGCTTTGGCCAAGACCTATTATGCGGAACTGGCGGGGATCGATCCGAAAGATATCGTTTCAGTTTCCATTATGCCCTGCACCGCCAAAAAGTTTGAAGCCCAGCGACCGGAGATGAACAGCAGCGGTTATCGCGATGTGGATTATGTTCTTACCACCCGTGAATTAGGCCGGATGATCAAAGAAGGCGGTGTTGATTTTGTCAACCTGCCGGACGAAGATTACGATGCTCCGATGGGCGAATACACCGGCGCCGGAACCATTTTCGGCGCAACCGGCGGTGTTATGGAAGCCGCCCTGCGTACCGTCTATACGGTCGTAACCGGAGAGAACCTGCCCAGTCTGGATGTCACCCCTGTTCGTGGTCTGGAAGGCGTCAAAGAGGCAACCGTTAACGTGGGACCTCTGGGCGATGTAAAAATCGCTGTGGCCCACGGTTTGGGTAACGCCCGTAAAATTATGGACAAAATCCGCGAAGGAAAAGCCGATTATGCCTTCATTGAAATTATGTGTTGTCCCGGCGGCTGCATCGCAGGCGGTGGCGAGCCCATTCCCACCAATAACGAAATTCGTGTTTTACGTTCAGTCGCTCTTTATCAGGATGACGGAAACGTGCAGAAGAAACGGCAGTCTCATGAAAATGAGTCCGTGAAGAAGCTCTATGACAAGTTCCTCAAAGAACCTTTGGGGCATAAGTCGCATGAACTCCTGCACACCAAATACACAAAAAGAGGCAGTGAAATGCCTCACAAAAATAATGAATAAAACCTTTTTCCCGGGTTAAGTAAAATGTAAAGAGGTTTGTCTGGAAAGGACAAACCTCTTTTTTCTTGAATTCCAACCAATAACGCTGGTTATTTATGACCGACCAAAGAATTGAAAAAGATTTATTAGGCGAGATTAGCGTTCCACGGGAAGCTTACTGGGGTATTCACTCACAGCGTGCGATAAACAACTTCCGCATCAGCGGCAGGTTTGTAAATCCCTCGCTCATCCGGGCGCTGGCCCAGGTGAAAATGGCCTGCTGTCTGGCCAATGCTGAAACCGGTCATCTCTCTCACGAAAAATCCCGGGTAATCCGACAGGCCTGTCTGGAAATATCAGAAGGATTGCTTGCCGATCAGTTCCCTGTGGACGCCATGCAGGGCGGCGCGGGAACTTCAACCAACATGAACCTCAACGAAGTGATCGCCAACCGCGCCATTGAGCTCCTCCATGGACAGAAAGGCGATTATGGCGTGATTCATCCGCTGGAAGATGTCAATCTGCATCAATCAACCAATGATGTTTATCCCACGGCTCTGAAAGTTGCCGCAATATTTCTTCTCCGCAATTTATGCAAAGCAGTAGCCGGCCTGCAAGGCGCATGTCAGGAAAAAGAAAAAGAATTTGCGCCCATCGTCAAGCTCGGGCGGACGGAATTGCAGGAAGCCGTGCCGATCACGCTCGGTGCTGAGTTTTCCGCCTTTGCCGAAGCATTTGCCCGCGACCGCTGGCGAACTTTTAAATGCGAGGAACGCCTGCGCGTGGTGAATTTAGGCGGAACCGCCGTAGGCACAGGGCTTGCCGCACCACGCAGCTATATTTTTCTAGCCATTGAAAAATTAAGGGAAGTAACCGGTCTGGGACTCTCCCGGGGTGAAAATATTCCGGGTGAAACCGCCAATGCCGATACCTTTGTCGAAATTTCCGCCATCCTCAAAGCTCACGCCGTTAATCTGATCAAAATAGCCAACGATCTGCGCCTCATGAATTTTCTGGGTGAAATCCGTCTGCCGCAATTGCAGGCCGGTTCATCCATCATGCCCGGCAAAGTCAATCCGGTTCTGGCGGAAGCGGCCATACAAGTCGGCATCAAAGTTATTTCTAATGATGCAGTTGTTACCGATGCGGCCGCACGCGGGACGCTTCAGATCAATGAATTTTTGCCCCTGCTGGCCCATGCCCTTCTGGAATCACTGGATATGCTGATCAACATCGATAGACTACTCACCTCGCATGTTCGCGGCATTGGGGCCAATAAAGAAAAATGTGAAGAATATTTCAATGCCAGTCCCATGATCATTACAGCATTGCTGCCGGTGATCGGATACGAAAAAGCTACGCTATTCATCACGGAGTTTTCAACGGGGCGCGAAAAAAACATGCGGCGGTTTCTGGAAGAAAAGTTTGGAAAAGAGTTAATCGATCAGATATTATCTCCCTATCAGTTAACGGCTCTGGGATATAAGGATAAAAAGAATGGATAACACACCGAAGGGAAACCGGCTGCATATTGCGCTCTTGGGACGAACCAATGTCGGCAAGTCCAGCTTGCTGAATTTAATGCTCGGTCAGGATATATCCATCACATCGCCTGTTGCCGGAACCACCACCGATGTCGTGGAAAAAGCCATGGAGCTCCTACCGCTCGGGCCTGTGCTGTTTCTGGATACGGCCGGTCTGGACGATATATCAGAATTATCCGGCGTACGGCTGAAAAAAACGGCCCAAGTTTTTGACCGCGCCGATGTCATTATTTTAGTTACTGAAGCTGATACCTGGACGGATTTCGAGGAAGCCGTTTTGACCGAAGCGCAAAACCGTAAAATACCCGTGTTGATTGTGATCAACAAAATTGATTTACATCAGCCATCCCCGAATCATCTGCAATTTCTGCAATCGAAAGCACTGATTCTGACGGTTTCCTGCAGTGACGAAACGAAGCGACAGAAATATATGGAAACCTTAAAAGAGCAATTGCTGGAAATTGCCCCGGCGGATTTTGTAGACACTCCGTCGCTTATCGGTGATTTGCTGCCGTCGGGAGGCTTGGCTGTTTTGGTCGTTCCGATCGATTTAGAGGCTCCCAAAGGCAGGCTGATTCTGCCTCAGGTTCAGACGATCCGCGACATCCTAGATAATGATGCCACGGCGGTGGTCGTTAAGGAAAGAGAACTGGCGGCAGCGCTTACCAACTTAAAAAACCCGCCATCCATTGTTGTAACGGATTCACAGGCTATCCTCAAAGTCACGGCCGATGTCCCGCAAGAGATTCCGGTAACCACCTTTTCTATTCTTTTTGCACGACAAAAGGCCGATCTGGCCGTCATGGCAAGGGGCGCTGCAGCCATTGACCAGTTGCAGCCGGGCGACCGGATCCTGATTGCCGAGGCGTGCTCGCATCATGCGCTGGAGGACGACATCGGCCGGGTGAAAATTCCCCGCTGGCTTAGGCAGTACGTCGGCGGTGATTTGCAGATTGATACATCTTCAGGGCGGGATTATCCCGACGATTTGAAAAAGTATAAGCTGATCCTGCACTGCGGCGCTTGCATGATGAACCGCCGGGAAATGCTCACTCGCCTGCGCAAGGCGCAGGAGGCAGGCGTTCCCGTAACCAATTATGGTGTGGCCATATCTTTCCTGCAGGGCGTTATCATGCGCAGCCTCGCTCCCTTCCCTTCCGCACTTCTGGCTTTTGAAAATGCAATGAAAGACAAAAAGTAAACAGAATCTTTATTAACGAGTTCATCTCCTTATCAACGCCCAGCAGTATAACTGTAAACCAAGAAATACCAATCGTAAGCTGCATAAGACCTGTCAACTTTCCATCCTATAGCCCTTCTCATTAAACAACCTCAGGCAGGCAGTCACGACATCCGCGTCGAACTTGGTGCCGCTGTGATTTCCTATGATCGCCAACGTCTCGTCAATGTGCATGCCGGGTCTATTGATCTTGTTGGAAGTCAAATCTTCGATGGCGTCTGCGACGGCCATTATCCTTGCTTCGATGAGAATGGCGTCACCCTTGACCCCCTGTGGGAATCCGGAGCCATCGAAACATTCTCGATGCTGGAGAATAATATCGGCAATCGGCCACGGGAATTCGATCTTCATCATAGCGTCATGTCCGGCTTGGGGATAGCCTTGATACATTGCCAACTTAAGGCCTTCCAATCGGGTGGAATCCTGAAGAAATTCAATCGGGATATCGATCAACCCAATGTCATAAACGGCGGCTACCAATCCGATACCCTGCACCTGATAATCGGTTAGTCTAATCTCTCGGGCAATCGCTGAGGCCAATGCCGCTACACGCCGATGGTGACCAGGGACATAAGGTCCCTTCCGTTCTATCGTTTCGGAGATGACCTCTATGCTTCCCTTCAAGTTTTTCTCCAGCTTGGCGTGACTGTGCAGCAGAGCCTCCTCCGCCTGCTTACGTTTTGCGATATCGCGTTGTAGTTGTTCCTTGGCCTCCGTCATGTCCGCATTCAACCGCTGGTTGAGCATGATGATAAACCCGTATGTCCATGAAAGACTGACGATCAGCGCGTCCAGAACGGGGAGATAGTTAAACAACGTCGGCCTGAAGAAATTGTCAACGGGCGCCCCTGCGAGAAACATCACGGTGCGATATGTAAAAACACCGCCATGAACAAGGAAAATCGCCGCATTAAAGTGTGCTGATTTCCTAATCGAGGGCATCTTGTGGACAAAGAG
>CAIVDK010000211.1 GCA_903904655.1 uncultured delta proteobacterium
GGAAAAACTCAGGCTGTCTGCCGTTGCGATGTTTTCGCCGTCAAGGACGCAAAAGAGAGCCTGTGCGCGACAGCCCAGGGCACCATTACCAAAATTGGATCGTCCCAATAGTCGATCTGCATGGCGTGGAGTCAATCTCGGAAATACGATAAGGATGGATGCAGAGAAAACCATCCCTGCGGTTTTCGTTGCGAAAACCGCAGGGATGGTCCTATTATTTATTCAACATTGTCGATTTTCGGTTGGAATCGAACCATGCTAGCCTTGCTCTTGGAGATCTTTTTGATATTTTCCCATTCCTTATCGCTTTTGATCCACCAGAAATACTGATTCGGCGGAGTCAGCTTGCCGTCTTCAATAGTCTGGACGGAACCATTGATCAGGAGTCTGCCGTTGGGATTGATGCCGAAGATTTCCGTGGGAATCTTGTCGCCGAGAATCGGCAGAGCTTTCGGGAATGCGGCACGGATTGCCCGAACATCAGAGGGCGTGCCTGCCACTTCAATGGCTTTCGCCAAGGCATAGGTGGCGCCGTAATTTCTATAGCACTCAGAGGTTACAAGTCGTTTGTAAGTGGCTTTGTATTTCTTATCAAATGCTTCCGAAACCGGAACCGGAACGCTGGGCGGCGCGGCGACACCAATGGAGTTGTTCATCAGCTTATAGCCTCTGAGAAGATTGCCCATGTAGTCGAGTTTGGCCTGGTCGATGCAGATAAATCCGCCTTTAAAGCCCATGCCGCGCGCCTGTTCGATGACTAGAGCGGTGGTGGCCGAAGGGCCGCCGATCAGAAGCGCATCCGGCTTGGTGGCGAGCGCCGCCGTCAGCGGTGCGGAAAAGTCTGTTTCCGTGTAATAATTAGCCGGTTTGTCGATCGTGATGGTTCCGCCGGATTTTACCCAGTAATCACCAAAAGCCTTGCGCCATTCCTCTCCATAAGCACCGGTCGTGGTGACCATGGCCACATTTTTCCAGCCTTTTTTCAGGGCGAGTTCCACAAACTGCTGAATGTAAACGGTAAAGGCAGGTGCCGTGCAGCCGATTAAGAGTTTGTTGCCTAACTGAACGACTTTAGGTGTGCTGGTATAGGCCATCAAAAGAAACTCGTTGCCTTTTTCTTCGTTGATTTTGGTCATGGCCGCGATGGTTGTAAATACGGCATTGTAAATGGCGACGGCCTTGGCGGATTGCAGCCGGCGGGCATTGTTCACGGCCGTCGTCGGATCACTCCGATCGTCTAATTTTTCAAGTTTGAATTTATAATTTTTCCCTTTGACGTTGATGCCGCCGGCCGCATTAATTTCGCTGACGGCCATCTCGATACCGAAGAAACAGTCCTGACCATACTCGGCGGCGGGACCGCTCAACGGCCCTGAAAATCCAATTAAGATGTCATCGGCGCTGGCTGCTACGGCCCATGTCATCACCAAACAGCTGACCAGTGTAAAAACCATACTCTTCCAATGCTTCATTTCTTCTCCTCCTCTTTTTTGTTTAGTATCGCCCTGCTTCGGTATCTAAAAAAAATCAATAAAAAAGCCAGCATACAATTCTGTACGCATCAAACAAATTTACGGATTGAACAAAATCAGTTTTATTGGCATGTATGGTAAATTATTTTAAATTTAATATTATCAACAGGTTAATTAAATATATTACATTTGTCTTGATAATTTGACTATAAAAAAAACAATCTTATCTGTCAATGTAATAAACATGAAATCGAAAATTAATTTTGCTGAGTTTTGTTCATGGCCTCATCAAATAAAGATGTTCCTAGCCCAAGCTAAAATAAACCTGTTATATTTTTCAAAGCGGGTTTTACTCAGGTATTGTATTTCCAAGAAAGCCAAGTTTTTGTAAATATTTCTTGTAAAGGCCATGGATATTTGATTAATAATATACGACAGACATTGAGGAGAAGCTATGGGCGAAGGTATAAATGATTACACAAAAAACATCGTTGATTTGAGACGCCACATGTGGATGGACGGCATTGAAGTGGAATTGCGCCGATTGATCTGGCAGATTGCCGTGGTCGGCAAGTACATTTCCGCCAAAATCCATGAATCAAACCGCAAACTGGCCGGGTTTAAAAATATCTATGGTGAAGAACAGCTGGCACTGGATCGCGTGACCGACGACATCCTGAAAAATAAATTGCAGCATTCCGGATTTGTCAGTCACTACGCCTCCGAAGAACTGGAAGACATTGTTGCCATAGGCTGTGGTCAGGAAAAATACATTGTCACCGCCGACCCGCTTGACGGTTCTTCGCTGGTGGATACCAATCTGTCCATTGGCACGATCATCGGCATCCACAACAAATCCATTTTTGATAGCGGAAGAAATTCGATGGTGGCCGCGCTTTACATCACCTATGGTCCGCTGATCACGATGATCTATTCGGCGGGCAAGGGCGCGCATGAGTTTGTCCTGGATCGTGAAGGGGAATACGTCCTTTCCGAAGAAAACATTCAACTCAAGGAAAAGGGGTCGATCTTTTCACCCGGTGGCCTGCGCCGCGACTGGACTGCCGCGCATCTGAAGTTTATTGAGAAGCTGGAGGAAGACGGCTACAAGCTGCGCTACAGCGGCGGGTTTGTTCCCGATATTAATCAGGTTTTAATTAAGAAGGGCGGGCTGTTCACTTATCCCGCGCTGAAAAAATCACCTCAGGGAAAATTGCGGCTGCTATTCGAATTACAGCCGATGGCTTTTATTGTGGAGCAGGCCGGCGGCCTTGCCACAGATGGCAAAGAAGATATTTTGTCCCTGAAAGTCACCTCGGTTAATCAACGTGCGCCGATTTACATCGGCTCTGCAGCGGAAGTGACAATGGCGGGGCAATTCCTGTCGCAATAATTACAGTTTAAAGGAGCAGTCATGATTTACGAAAACAAAGATCAGTTGAAAAAAGGATGCAAATCGATACTGGCGTTCGACGGCGACGAGGTCCGCGTTTTAGATGAAGGCAGATTTCAGAATAAATTGATTGACGATTTGATGTATACTGTCGTGTTTAGTCCCGATCCGGGAACGAAGGAAGCAGCAGGCTTTCTGATTCGCCGGGGCGCCGCCTCGCTGGGGATTATGTCTGCGTCGATTCAATCGCTTTATGAGGCGATGGGACGAAAGGAAATCGGTGGGTTCACTGTTCCCGCAATCAATATCCGCGGCATCAGCTATGATGTCGCGCAGGCCGTTTTTCGCGCCGCGCTGAAAGGGAAAGTGGGACCGGCCCTCTTTGAAATCGCCCGTTCGGAAATCGATTACACGGAGCAAAGACCGCATGAATATACATGCGCCATTATTGCGGCGGCCGTCAAATCCGGTTGGCGAGGCCCGGTTTTTCTGCAGGGAGATCACTTTCAGATGAACGCCAAAAAATTTGCCGCGGACGCGGAAAAGGAAACACAGACGGTCAAGAACTTGATCTGGGAGGCTATCGAAGCCGGATTTTACAATATCGACATTGACACATCCACGCTGGTGGATTTGTCTCAGCCCACGGTCAAGGATCAACAAAGAACCAACTTTACGCTCGCGGCGGAACTGACCACCATGATCCGCGATCTGGAGCCGGAAGGTATTACCATATCCGTAGGCGGCGAGATCGGCGAAGTCGGCGGCAAGAACAGCACGGTCGAAGAGCTGCAGGTCTTCATGGACGGCTACCTGGAAGAACTCAAAAAGCGCGGCGACGGGTTTGCGGGTATCAGCAAGATCAGCGTACAAACCGGGACGACGCACGGCGGCGTGCCGCTGGCCGACGGCACGGTTGCGAAAGTTAAAATTGATTTCGACGTTTTGGAAAAATTGTCGGAGACCTCCCGTGCTCAGTATGGTCTGTCCGGTGCCGTTCAGCATGGCGCCTCCACACTGCCCGACGAAGCGTTTGACCGTTTTCCCGCTACCGGCACAGCCGAGATTCATCTGGCGACCGGTTTTCAGAATATGATCTATGACAGCAAAGGTTTCCCGGCAGAGCTACGGGCGAAGATTTATGATCATCTGAAAACAAACATGAAAGGTGAATGGAAGGAGAAAGATACGGAAGAGCAGTTCATCTACAAAACCCGTAAGAAAGGATTCGGACCGTTCAAGCTGGAATTGTGGCATCTGCCGGCGGGCATCCGCAGCAAAATCTGCGCCGAACTGGAGCATCAATTTGCCTTTCTATTTGACAAGTTGAAAGTTAACGGAACGCGCCCGATCCTGGACAAGTATATAAAGCCGGTCGATGTGCCGCTGAAAATGCCCGCGGCGCTGAAAAGCTGACCGGCTTACCGACCCTGTCTTTTAAAATAAGTTGAGTAAACAACATGAAAGCGGCTGTTTTGGAGAAAATTGCGAATGTTCGTGAAAATCCACAGCCGCTTTCTTTCGTGGAGTTGCCGGAGCCTGTACCCGGGGCGGGGCAGATTCTGATTCGGGTGGCCGCCTGCGGCGTCTGCCATACGGAACTCGATGAAATCGAAGGCCGGACGCCGCCGTCTTCTTTGCCTTTTATTCTAGGGCATCAGGTTGTGGGGGAGGTTGTGGATCGCGGCCCGCAGGCTGCAAAATGGGCTCAAAACGCAAGAGTCGGTATGGGCTGGATCGGCTGGGCCTGCGGTCATTGCGCTCATTGTCTGCAGGGTTTGGAAAATCTTTGCCCGGATTTTAAAGCAACCGGCCGCGATTTGCCGGGCGGTTATGCGCAGTATGTCGTCGTATCGGAAGATTTTGCGTTTTCCATTCCTGAAATCTTTTCCGACGCCGAGGCCGCGCCGCTTTTCTGCGCGGGCGCTATCGGTTACCGATCGCTTCGTCTGGCCGGTCTTGCCGACGGTCAGCCTCTCGGACTGACGGGTTTCGGCGCGTCGGCGCATCTGGTGTTACAACTGGCTCATCATCTTTATCCTCATTCCGAAGTATTTGTTTTTGCCCGATCGGAGCGCGAGCGGCGATTTGCCCTGGATCTGGGCGCGCACTGGGCGGGAGACACTTGCGAGAAAAGCCCGCGAAAGCTCTCTGCAATCATTGATACAACGCCTGTCTGGAAGCCGGTTGTCGAGGCTCTGGAAAATCTCGCGCCCGGCGGAAAGCTGGTGATCAATGCCATCCGCAAGGAAGAAGCGGACAAGGATCAACTGCTTCGGTTGGATTACCCGCTGCACTTGTGGCAGGAAAAGGAAATCAAAAGCGTGGCCAATGTGGCGCGCCGGGATATTAAAGAATTTCTGGAACTTGCCGCGCAAATACCGATTATTCCGGATGTGGAAGAATATCCCTTCGCCGATGCCAACCGGGCGCTCTCGGAATTAAAGGCAGGCATCATCCGCGGTGCAAAAGTATTGAGAATCAGCGAATGAGAAGTAGAACATTTTTTTAAAAAACATGATTTCCATCTTTGTGATGAATTTCCATGTATCAGATTAGTGGTAAGTTGTATGATTTAGTATACTGCAATCAGAATAAATTAATAACAGTATTAAGGTCATTTATTTTCAATCGCCAAAAGGATAAGGAGATTGTCCAACGAGCGCGGAGTAAGGAATTTATTAAAATCTTTGCCTATTTGATCTCTTAATTGCAGGCACCTGAAACAGAATTCAGCATATTCGAGATCCATATTGTTATTTGATTTACTTAGTTCTTTTTTTACGGCAGGTGTTATTTGTCTGATTGATTTCATTGATCTGGAATCATAAATAAAAAACAGGTTTTTCTTGTGAAAATGAAGATATTTTGAAGCCAACGACCTATTTTTCAGTTTTGTTATTTCATTAAATAAATTCGTTAATTTATAATGTGCATCAAGTATGCTTTCAATGTTTTCAAACGTTGGACAATTCAACTTAGCTATAGAGTCAATCCATTCGTCAATATTAGATGTTTGCATTGTTGGTCCAACTCGCTGAATATAGAAAGCTTCAGTATCTGGGTATTTTGATATTTCCTTTGTTCTTTCCACTGCGACTGTGTATGATCTGCCAATAAGCCATATTTTGCCAATTATTTGGTCAATGTCCCGATGATAAGGATCCTTTTCACACAGATCATACAAGATTTTATTGCCGAAATCCCATTCAGATTTTTCCCTGGCTTCTCTTATATGATTATCATTTATTTCTTTATATTTTTGTTCCCATTTATTATCCATTACTCTTGTCCCCCTCAAGATCATAATCAGCGGCCAATAACTTAATTTTTGCTTTCATTTCCTTGACAAGCCAATCCGGCTTCAGCACTTTTGCTTCCTCACCCAGCGATAACAGCCAGCCGATCAGCTCCGGTTTGGAAGATGTCATAAGTTTAAGGATGATCCTACCTTTGCCTTTTTGGATGATTTCCTGATTTGGGCTCCACCGCCGCTCTGTTACGTATGCGGCAGCCCAGCCTGTGAAAGCCACTTCCACTTCAAATGCTTCATCCTTGATGATGCCGAAATGTTGGTTGAATGTTTTCTCAAAATCGAATTTTTCAGGCTGGAACGTGACATCCGTCATAGCCACTGACTTCATGCGGTGGACGGCCAGCAGGGGATCAAATTTCGGAGGCCGATAGGGTTTTCCCGGTTCCTTGGCTTTTTGCGCATGGAGATAGATCGCGTCATGATAAGAAAAGAGTTTCATTGGTTTGATATGGAATGTTTTCGGCCGGGGCGCTTCAATGGCCTGGTAGATCAACTTGCAGACCTTTTGCTTTTCCATTGCATCGATCAATGTGTGGATGATTTGATGCTGTGGTGTGTAATCTATTGTGCCGGGACGAAACGCGGCAAAATGGCATTCGCCCATCTGTTGACCGCCGGCA
>CAIVDK010000212.1 GCA_903904655.1 uncultured delta proteobacterium
AAGACACCGGCCGGTGCCTTCCCGAGTAATACCTGCCTCGTGCAGATTGAAAAATACGATGGCGCTTGACGATTTTTGGAGACTTCCAGTTCAAAGTGCACCACTTTTAGCTAAAGAAAAGATCTCTTATGAAGTCGAATATCGTGCTGTATGGCCCGACAAGAGTGTCCATAATACTATCCGGGCAACAGGCGACCTTTACCGTTACATACTTTGCAGATGCCTTCATCGCCGTTAACCATACAGGATGCACAGTCGTGTCTCGTACTTCCGCTGCAATGAGGGCAAGGGACGGCGTTTTCTGGAATGGTTACCTTACCATCGCCTCCACAGGCTTGGCAGATTCCCTCCCTACCGGGTTTGACCCTGCAGGATGCGCAGTCGTCCATCGTTCTTCCACCGCAATGAAGGCAAGTGATCAACGGCATGTTTGTTCCTCCTTAGTTTGTACACTATATATTTTACCCTCTATGAATAATGGACGGCAAGCCAGATGGTCTCCTGCTCAGGATTTGTCCACTCCACCCGATGCTTAATATGTTTCTCAATATGAAGGTAATCACCGGGATTCATCCTGATGAGTTGAGATTGATTTTCAAAACGAAGGACAGCGCTTCCCTTTAAAATAATGACCCATTCATTGTCACATTGATCGTACCAAGAGCCGTCCATGGAACAATGACCATGGGAAACAATTCTTTCGATACGAAAATTGGAGGTTTGGAGAATGGTTTCAATAAGTTCGTCCTTTAGATCATCTGATATATCGGAAAAGAGATCCTTTTTGGTTATCATCATGATGATTCTCCCTGGTCATTCTTTGCGCAATCTTGAGGAGAAGGTTGATGCAAAATTGCAGCACATCCTGAGTAAAACAAACCCGTTGATTTGCGACTGAGGCGTAAATACAACGGGTTTGGTGTTTCTTTCCGGATAAAAAGATTCGGACTAGTCGAGAATGGCCAGTACTTGTCCTTCGTTAACGGAATCGCCTACCTTGACTTTGATTTCTTTGATGGTTCCTGCACCCGGTGCGTAAACGGGAATTTCCATTTTCATCGCGTCCATGATGATTATCTCATCTTCTTCTTTAACTTGATCACCTAAGCTCACTGTAATACTAGATATTTTCCCCGGCATGGGGGCTTTAATTTCCATACTCATAGTTCTTTTCTGTGCCTCCCTTTATCATTAATTTATTGCTGTTAGATACGATAAAATATTATCAGCGTGGTCTAATTATGGAGACTGATAAAATTTATAAAAGTTTTTATCGTAATTGCATCGCTAGGTCAATATAATTATCCGAGGGTGTGGAAATTACGCCCAAGACTCTGTTCAGATTCACCTGCGCGATGCGAACGAGTTTTGTGTGGAAATCAGCCGGATGCGGGCGTTACTGAGTTTGACGAAAATTTACTTTTTGTTGATATCAGGCGTTGTTTCCGGTGTGTTCCACCCGCCGCCAAGGGCTTTAACGAGCAGGACGGCTGCTTTCAGACGTTGACCGCTGACAGTGATGGCCGCTCTTTCATTTGTCAGAGCAATGGTTTGGGCGGTAACTACATTGAGGTAACTGACAACCCCGGCCTTATATTGGTTGGTCGTCAACAGGACCGATTCACTGGCCGATTTTACGGCCAGTTCCTGAAACTGCACTTCCTCATCGAGTATGCGCAGAGTGGCCAGGTTGTCTTCAACATCCTTAAATCCAGCAAGAACTGTTTGCCGGTAAAAGGCTACTGTTCCATCGTATGCAGCCATTACCTGTTCAGTGCGTGCGTTACGCGCGCCTCCGTCAAATAAAGTTGTAGCCAAAGCCATCGGTCCTAATGCCCAGAAAAAGGTGGGTGTCGTAAAAAGGCTGGCAAGCCCAGCGCTTGCATATCCTAATGACCCGGAAAGACTAATGGATGGATAATAGGCAGCTTTGGCGACGCCGATCTGGGCATTGGCCGCAGCCATCTTTCGTTCCGCCGAGGCAATATCCGGCCTGCGTTCCAGTAGATCGGAGGGAAGGACCACAGGAATTTTGATTTGCGGCTGAGGAAATGTCCAAGGTGGCAGAGAAAAATCGGCTGGTGGTTTGCCCGTTAAGATTGCAATGGCATGCTCCAATTGTGCACGTTGCACACCAACATCGATAGCCTGAGCCTGAGCGGATTGTAGTTGGGTTTGGGCTGCCGCGACATCCGTCTTGGCCACGACACCGGCATTATAGCGGTTTGAAGTCAATACTAGTGCTTTTTTGTATGCCCCGACAGCTTCATTAAGATTTTTCTTTTGGGCATCCAAAGTCTGCAACTGAAAATAATTTAGCGCGAGTTCCGTTTGCATCGATAAACGCATCGCTTGTAAATCAGCAAAAGATGCTTCAGCAGAGGCTGTACTCCCTTCCACTTGCCTTCGAACTTTTCCCCATAAATCCAATTCCCATGCGGCATTGAGAGAAACCTGATGCTGGTTTATCGCGCTATAGTTTTCCCCGGCAGCTTTCGAGCGGGTAAAGGCTGCTCCGGCACTAACAGTTGGAAAGTAACCAGCCCGAGCCAGTTGCGTAAGCGCCTGGGCCTGACGGTATTGAGACTCCGCAAGCGCAATGGACTGGTTCGATACATTCACCTGCTGGGCCAGTGTGTTAAGAACAGGATCACCAAAGGCTTCCCACCACTTTGTGCCTATTTTCTGGTCGCAGGGCAACGCTTCGCGCCATCCGTTCAACTCCTTGTAAGAGGAGGATGTCGGTGCATCGGGGCGTTTATAATCCGGTCCGACTGCGCAGCCGGAAATGACCAATAAAACGGAAAGCAACACTTTAGTTATTAATATTATTTTCATAATCATCCTTTGGAAGTATCTTCCAACGCCTGTTGATGGATTGGGTCACTTTCCCGTCGAAATGCTTTTATGCAAAACAACCGGAAACGATCAAGGTATAAATAAACGACAGGCGTCGTGTAGAGAGTCAGTATCTGACTGAAAATCAAACCGCCTACAATAGAAATTCCTAAAGGCCTGCGCAATTCGGAACCTGCTCCGGTGAGTAATATCAAAGGCAGGGCGCCGAAAAGCGCCGCCATGGTCGTCATCATGATCGGACGGAAACGCATCAGACAGGCTTCAAATATGGCTTCTTCAGGGTTTTTTCCTTCTTTTCGTTCCTTATCCAGAGCAAAGTCAATCATCAGGATGGCATTTTTCTTTACAATGCCGATCAGCAGAATAACACCGATTAAAGCCATGATGCTGAACTCCGTATTGAATATCAATAATGCCAGCAAGGCCCCCACGCCGGCGGACGGCAATGTCGATAAAATGGTGACAGGGTGTATATAGCTCTCATAGAGGATACCAAGCACAATGTATATGGCAATGAGTGCCGATAGAATCAACCAGGGCTGGCTCTGTAAAGAGTCCTTAAATGTTCGGGCTGTTCCCTGGAAGCTTCCCCGAATGGAAGCTGGAACGCCGATACGATCCATTGTTTTCTGAATCGCTACGGTTGCCTGAGAAAGCGATACTCCCAGAGGAAGATTGAAAGAAATAGTGGATGCGGCAAATTGTCCCTGATGGTTGACGGCAAGCGGTGTATTGGTCAACGCATAGTTGGCAAAGGATAAAAGGGGCACCTGCGCTCCCTTCGGAAGTTGCGCAGTGGGCGGGATAATAATATAAACATCTTTTAGGGATTCCGGACTTTGTAAATGGGGAGGGGAAGCTTCCATAATGACACGGTATTGGTTTAGTGGATTGTAAATGGTGGAGACCTGACGCTGCCCGAAGTAATTATTTAATGTCGTGTCAATGAGTGCCGGAGTGATTCCCATACGCGAGGCTGTGTCGCGGTCAAACGTAACGGAAGTCTGCAATCCTCTATCTTGTTCATCAGTATTTATATCCGTCAATTCAGGAAGGTCGCTCAACGCATCCCGGAGGCGCTTTTCCCACAGCCGTAATTCAGTCAGATCTTCAGCTTGCAATGTGTATTGATAGGCGGCTCCGGAGGACCTGCCGCCAACGCGGATGTCTTGAACCGACTGAAGAAAAAGCATTGCCCCCGCTTCACGAGCAAGCTTTGGGCGCAACCTGGCCATGACCTGATCGGCAGAAATTTTGCGCTCCTCAATAGGCTTGAGCGAAATGTACATGAAGCCGGAATTGCGTCGTCCGCCGCCGGTGAAACCCGATACACTGCTCACGGCCGGATCGGAACGAATGATATACATGATTCTGACAAGCTTGCGCTGCATGGCCTGAAAAGAAATACTCTGGTCAGCCTGGATTGTACCGACAAGCGCTCCGGTGTCCTGTTGAGGAAAGAAACCCTTGGGGATAATGATATAAAGGAAAATATTCAGGCAGATCACAATAAATAATATTGCCATCATGAGTCGGCCGTGCAACAAAGCCCAACGAAGTGAGCGACGATAAAAGCCGAGAACCGCCTCGAATATCTGCTCACTTTTTCGATAGAACCAGCCCGAACTTAGTTCTTCTTTAGATCGTAACAGGCGGGCACACATCATGGGTGTTAAGGTCAGAGATACAAACAGCGAAACAATGATAGCCGCAGAAAGCACAACGGCAAACTCGCGGAAAAGCCTGCCCACAACCCCGCCCATCAATAAAATGGGGATAAATACGGCTATCAGGGAGAGGCTCATTGAAAGTACGGTAAACCCCACTTCTTTTGCGCCAAGCAACGCGGCCTTAAAAGGCTTCATGCCTGCCTCGATATGCCGGGAGATATTTTCCAGAACAACAATCGCGTCATCAACGACGAAGCCGGTGGCTACGGTAAGTGCCATCAGGGAAAGATTATCCAGCGTGTAACCGGCCAGATACATAACGCCGAAGGTGCCGATCAGTGAAACAGGCACGGCAATAGTGGGAATCAGTGTCGAATAAATATTGCGCAAAAATAAAAATACAACAAGAATCACCAGCGCAATGGAGATCAGTAATGTGCGTTCGACCTCGGTCAATGATGCGCGGATTGTCGGAGTACGATCCGAAGCAATCTGCAAATTGATTGCCGCCGGTATGGAGGCCTGCAATTGGGGTAAAATTGCCTTGACGCGATCGACTGTTTCGATGACATTGGCGCCGGGCTGTTTGGAGATGATCAACAAAACCGACGGCTTGCCGTTGTAAAATCCGCCATTGCGCACATCCTGTACCGAATCAATCACTTCTCCTAAATCCGCAAGACGCACTGCCGCGCCCTTGCGATAAGACACAATCAACGGAATATAATCGGACGCTTTTTTTGCCTGGTCATTGGCATATATTTGCCAGTGTTTATCGTCTGCTTCCACGGAACCCTTGGGCCGGTTGGCATTGGAAGCGGCAATGGAGAAACGCACCTGCTCCGGACTTATTCCATAACGATTGAGCAACGCCGGATTCAATTCTACGCGCACAGCCGGAAGTGAGCTGCCGCCAACGTGCACCTGTCCGATCCCTTTTATCTGAGAAAGTTTTTGCGCGAGAATGGTAGAAGCGGCATCATAGAGCTGGCCGCGGGTCATGGTGTCCGAAGTAAGAACCAAAATTAGGATGGGGGCGTCCGCCGGGTTTACTTTACGGTAGGTCGGGTTACTGGGTAAACCCGAAGGCAGAAGGCTGCGCGCGGCATTAATGGCCGCTTGCACATCGCGCGCCGCTCCATCGATATCCCGGTCTAAATCAAATTGTAATGTAATTCTGGTCGAACCCAGCGAGCTCGCAGAGGTCATCTCCGTGACGCCGGCAATACGGCCCAGCGACCGCTCCAGAGGCGTGGCCACCGTGGCGGCCATTGTTTCCGGACTGGCTCCGGGGAGAGACGCTGAAACGGATATGGTGGGAAAGTCAACCTGCGGCAGTGAGGCTACCGGCAACAGGCTAAATGCAATCAAGCCGGCCAAGGCAATGCCCAGCGTTATCAGGGTCGTCGCGACAGGACGATTGATGAAAGGAGTGGAGATGCTCATGCTATTGTCCCATTGCCCTGATCAGCGGTTGCCGGATGACGGCCTATTTTGGCTCTGAAGCGACGGCTCAGGTTGTCAAAAGCCAGATAAATGACCGGTGTTGTAAAAAGGGTAAGTATCTGGCTCAAAATAAGCCCTCCCACCATGGTAATGCCCAGGGGATGACGCAATTCCGAACCGACTCCGGTACCGAGCATCAGGGGCAGTGCTCCCAGCAGGGCAGCCATGGTCGTCATCATAATCGGCCGGAAGCGCAGCAGGCAAGCCTGATAAATCGCTTCCCGCGGCGGTTTGCCCTCTTTGCGCTCCGCATCCAGGGCAAAGTCAATCATCATAATGGCATTTTTCTTCACGATGCCGATCAGCAGGATGATACCGATGATGCCGATAATACCCAGATCAGTTCCGGAAATCATCAGTGCCAGCAGCGCGCCGACTCCGGCGGAAGGCAGAGTGGATAGAATCGTCAGCGGATGGATATAACTTTCATAAAGAATGCCCAGCACAATGTACACTGTAATAATTGCCGCCAGAATCAAAAACAGCGTGCCGGTAAGCGATGCACGAAAAGCCAGGGCCGATCCCTGGAAACCGGTCTTGACACTGATGGGCATGCCAATTTCGCGCTCGGCCTTCTCGATAGCCGAGACGGCGTTTCCCAGGGATTCTCCGTTCGCCAGATTAAAGGAAATGGTGGCACAGGGGAATTGCCCTTGGTGACTGACAACAAGCGACGCCGGTTTTTCCGATATTCGGGTGATGGCTGAGAGTGGAACATGTGTTCCTGACTGTGAAGTTATGTACAAATCATTCAGGGCCGCCGGACCTTTTTTATAATCCGGCTTTACCTCCAGAACCACACGGTATTGGTTCGACTGGGTGAATATAGTGGAAACAAGACGCTGGCCGAAAGCGTCATAAATGATATTATCGATAGCGGCCGTCGTGATCCCGAGCCGGCCGGCCGCATCGCGGTCGATATCTACATAGGCTTGTAACCCCTGATCCTGTAGATCACTGGCCACATCCGTAAGATAGGGTGAATGAGAAATACGATCAACAAGGCGGCGAGTCCAAAGACTAAGTTCGTCAGGGTTGGCGCTCTCCAGCGTAAACTGATACTGGGTGCGGCTAACCCTGTCTTCGATCGTCAGATCCTGCACCGGCTGCATGTAAAGGGATATCCCTATACCGCCCGCCTCGGCAAGTCTTGCCTGTAGCCGACGGATAACGCCGGAAGCATCAAGATCGCGTTTATTCTTCGGGATCAGATTGATCATCATTCGTCCGCTGTTTAAGGTTACATTGGTTCCATCCACCCCAATGAACGAAGACAGGCTCTCCACGGCCGGGTCCTGCAGAATAACTTTAGCCAACGCCTGCTGACGCTCGGCCATGGCGGAAAATGAAATGGATTGCGGGGCTTCCGATATGCCGATGATCATGCCGGTATCCTGCACGGGAAAGAAACCTTTGGGCACAATGATATACAATAGAACGGTCAGCACCAGCGTGCCGATGGCCACCGTGAGCGTGGCCTTCTGATGATTCAGAACCCAGGTGAGCATCTTACCGTAACGAGCAATTGTTCTCTCGAAAAACAAGCCGCTTTGGCGATAAAAACGGCCTTGCTTTTCTTCCGGCACGTGCCGCAACAGCTTGGCGCACATCATGGGTGTAAGCGTCAGCGAAATAACGGCCGAAATCAATATGGCGACAGCCAGGGTGATCGCAAATTCTCGGAAAAGACGACCCACAACATCTCCCATGAAAAGAAGAGGAATCAGAACGGCTATCAGGGAAAAAGTAAGCGAAATAATTGTAAAGGCAATCTGCGCCGAACCCTTGAGGGCGGCCTCCAGCGGGGACAGACCCTGTTCGATATAACGGGCGATATTCTCTATGACAACAATGGCGTCATCCACGACAAAACCAGTCGAAATCGTCAAAGCCATCAACGTCAGATTATTGATACTGAAACCGAAAAGGTACATGAGTCCAAATGTTCCGACAAGCGATAACGGCACGGCGATACTCGGAATAATAGTTGCGGACAAATTGCGCAGAAAAAGGAAAATGACCATAACGACGAGAGCAACGGCCAGGATCATTTCAAATTGAACGTCGTTGACGGATTCGCGGATGGTTGTGGTACGGTCAGTCAGCATGACAATGTCAACAGAACCGGGCAGCGATGACCGCAATTGCGGAATGATGGTTTTGATGCGGTTGACAACTTCGATCACATTGGCGCCGGGCTGACGCTGAATGTTCACGATGACGGCCGGTGTTTGATCGCGCCAGGCAGCCAGGTTTATATTCTCAGCACCATCAATGACATCCGCCACATCGGTAAGGCGGACCGGCGCACCATTGCGGTAAGTAACAATAACTTTTTCATAGTCCGCAGCCATCTTAATCTGATCATTGGCGTCGATTGTAGAGGCGCGCTCCGGACCATCAAAACTGCCTTTAGCCTGGTTGACATTGGCCGTGCTGATGGTCGTGCGTAAATCCTCCAGGGTGAGTTTATAGGCTGCCAGTGCTTTGGGATTGGCCTGAATGCGTACCGCCGGTCTTTGTCCACCGCTGATACTGACCAGTCCGACACCCGGCAATTGTGATATTTTCTGGGCGACACGCGTATCGATGAGATCCTGAACTTTCGGTAATGGCAAGGTTTTGGATGTTATCGCCAGGGTCATAATGGGTGCATCAGCCGGGTTGACTTTACTGTAGATCGGCGGCATCGGCAGGTCTGTGGGAAGAAAGTTAGAGCCGGCATTGATAGCTGCCTGTACTTCCTGCTCCGCAATATCCAGGTTCAGGCTGAGAATAAATTGTAACGTGATAACCGATGCGCCGCCCGAGCTGGTTGAAGACATCTGGTTTAACCCCGGCATCTGGCCGAATTGTCGCTCCAGTGGTGCAGTAATGGACGACGTAACAACGTCCGGGCTTGCTCCGGGATAAAGTGTCACAACCTGAATGGTCGGGTAATCAACCTGAGGCAGCGCGGAAATGGGGAGCACGCGATAAGCGATAATGCCTGCAAGCAGAATCGCCGCCATAAATAAGGATGTCGCCACGGGACGCAAGATAAAAGGACGTGAAGGATTCATATATTTGCCTGTCTGGTGTCGGGACGTGAATTATTTGAACTAAGCCGTCGTTCAATAATAACTGTAAAATTTTAATATCATAACCGGCATAAGGGGCCGAGCGTAATGGATAGAAATGTAACAGCTATTTCTTAACGGCCCCTAAATCCAAATCGATATGGTCTATTTTGGTTCTGACGACGGCCGTCTTTTTTGTCCGGCAGTTTTTGCTTTTTCATCACGCACGGATGCCCCTTTACTGTCTGCTGTCATAATCGCCACTTTGGTACCTTCGCGCAGTTTATCACCTCCGACGGTCACTACGAATTCTCCAGGTACCAGGCCTTCTATCGCGACAACCATATCGCTTTCAGCAGGCCCCAACTTCAACATCCTCACTGTTGCAGTTTTGTCATCTTTGATGACATATGCAAAAGTACCAATACTACCTCGCTGCACTGCGGAAGTGGGCATTACCGTTGCATCACGAAGCGTATCTACTTTCAGCCGAACATTCACAAACTGGTTAGGAAAGAGTTTGTTATCCTTATTATCAAATATCGCCTTCAGTTTAATGGTTCCTGTTGTCGTATCAATCTGGTTGTCAACGGCAAGCAGTTTACCACTGGCCAGTAATACTTTACCTTCCTGATCATAGGCCTGGACTAACAAGGTTGTCTTAGCATTCCAGTGTTTCATCAAAATCGTCAAATTGTCCTGCGGCAGGGAAAATACGACCGTAATCGGTTGAAGTTGTGTAATGACTACTATGCCATTTACATCATTAACCTGAACCATATTGCCGGGATCAACTTGCCGCAAGCCGACGCGTCCTGTAATCGGGGCGATAACGCGGGCAAAGGTCAGCTGGAGTCTGGCGTTGGCGATTTGACCCTTGTCCGTTTCAATCACACCCCGGTATTGCTTCACCAATGTTTCCTGCGTCGTTACCTGTTGAGCGGCAATAGAATCCTCGGCAAGCAACTGTTTGTAAAGCGCCAGATCAACTTCGGCATTTTTCAGAAATGCTTCGTCACGGGCAAGCTGCCCTTCGGCCTGCATCAGTTGAACCTGGAAGGGTCGTGGATCGATTTCTGCTATCAAGTCACCTTTATTGACATGCTGTCCTTCTTGAAAGCGTACATGTATAAGCTGGCCGCTGACCTGAGATTTGATTGTAACGGTGTTTGTTGGAATCACCGTACCCAACCCTTTCAAATAAACATCAAAATCAGTCTTATTGGTTATCAATGCCGTCACAGGCTGCGGACGCTGACTGCCACCGAGAGGTTTTTTCTCCGTGTCAAGCTTCATGATATATGATGTAGTGAATATTATGCTTACAGTGATGATGACGCCGATAATAATAACTATTACCCAGTGGCGGCGAATAAAATGAAAGAATCTTTGAATCTTGTTTAAATGGGGGCTATTGTTTGTTTCAAACTTTGATGTTTGATTCATGCCAAATTTCACCTATTCCTTTTTTCATTATATTTATCATAAGTTTCAGGTTACTCAAGCATAAACATCTCCCGAGTATGGCCAGTCTGCAAAGTTTTTTGTGATATGCACAAATTCAGGATAATTTAACATCAAGTATCATGCCAGATAATCTTATACATTTAAATCATTGTTATAGAAGAAAAATTGTCAAATCAAACCTCGGCTTATTGTAATTAAAATAAGGTAACTGGTTATTATCTACTCATAGAGTCTGTCCAACTGGATAAATTATAACCAGATTGTTTTATAAGAAGATCGTTAGTAATCATAAGTCGGAATTTGGAATAATATTCTTGATAAATTGGATGATATGTTTTAACTAACAACTCGTATACTTGAAGGAGGGTTTATGTCTAGCGAACTGATGAACACCAAGGAAGTTGCCAAATATCTGGATATTCATGAAAAACAGGTTTATTTGCTCATCAAGGCTGGGAAAATCCCTTGCACGCGGGTGACAGGAAAGTGGATTTTCCCGGTAAAACTCATTGATGAATGGTTACAAAACAGTGCGCAGGACGGTCTCCAGCAAGCCAGAAAAAGAATCAACCAAATCGAAGGCGCACTTCTGGCATCCGGTAGTAATGATCCGGTACTGGACATTCTGCTGACAGCCATTAAAAAAGATCATCCGGCTTTTAATATTTTTTCCGCCAATACAGGCAGCGTCAGTGGTCTGACAGCGCTCAATACAGGATTAACGGACATTGCTTTTTCTCACCTGTATGATCCGGCAACAGACGACTATAATACACCCTATTTGAAACAGTATTGCCCGGATCATCAACCGGTCGTTGTCAATTTGTTTTATCGTCAGGTTGGTTTCCTGATTACAAAATCTAAGACGGATATTTTTAAAGGGTGGGAAAGTCTAACCCACAAAAAAATACATTTTGTGAATCGACAAAAAGGGTCGGGGACAAGGATTCTACTGGATAATGAATTAAAAAACAGAAGGATCGAAGATAAAGATATTTCGGGCTATGATAATGAAGTCTATACGCATTTTGAAGTGGGACTTTCCCTCATTTCGGGTGAGGCGGACGTGGGAATCGCTTCCGCCGCCGTGGCCAAAATACTGGATCTGAATTTTCAGCCCCTGGTTAATGAACGTTTTGACATGATTCTTGATAAAAGCACATTTTTTCAGCCGGGGATTCAGGCTTTTATCGAGACACTTCAATCGGAGAAATTTAAAAACCGTGTCGAAAAAATCGGGAATTACAATTTTAAGGATGCGGGACGTATTCTCCATTCTTAGCGAAATTACCCATATAAACAAATGAACGAAAGGAGTATTTAAATGAAAGTGTTTATAGGAAAATGTAGCGCACTGCTTTTAGTGCTTTGTTTGCTTTTTGTGGCGGGGTGCGCAACCCTTTCATTGCCGGATGGCGATAAGTTTGTTTTTTTATCCAGCACGATTGGTCCGATTGATTCGGGGATTGTGGGCGCCCTGGAAGATCAGTTTGAGAAAGAAACAGGCATCCGCGTGCGGCACGTCGGTGCGGGAACCGGTGCAGCTCTCAAGATGGCTGAGAAGGGCCAGATCGATCTGGTGTTGGCTCACGCAAAATCTCTCGAAGAAAAGTTTATTGCCGACGGTTTCGGTACCCAGAGAATTCCACTGATGTACAATGACTTTGTTATTGTTGGCCCCGTGGCAGATCCGGCGGCAATAAAAGGTGAGAAGTCGGCGACCGTAGCCTTGAAAAAAATTATGAGCCAAGGCGCAAAATTTATCAGCCGCGGGGATAAATCAGGTACGCATGTGGCGGAGATGGAGCTTTGGAAGAAAGCCGATGTTAAGCCTCAGGGCGCGTGGTATGTGATTTATGAAAAGGGGTCGGAGGGTAATGTCCCCACGTTGAAATATACCGATCAGCAATCAGCCTATACAGTAATCGATCGCGCCACTTATCTATCAATTAAAGATCAGATCAAAGTGGTCATTCTGGTGGAAGGTGACGAGGCATTGTTAAACTTCATTTCATTGATCCCGGTTAATCCCGCAAAGTTCCCCAAAGTTAACAACCAAGATACCATGACGTTTGTGAAATGGCTGACGTCACCTCAAAAAGGCCAGATGATCATCCGGGATTTTGGAAAGGATAAATATGGCGCACCGCTTTTTTTCCCCAATTCTCTGGAATGGCAAAAAAATAAAAAATAAGAATCAACATGAAGGAGTGGAATAATGAAAATGCTCAGAAACAGTAAAGTTGTAATTACATTAATAATGGCCGCATTGCTTGTTGCATTGGGAACATTCAATGTTTTTGCCGCGCCCAAACAAAAAAATATAATTCTGGCGACGACCACCAGCACACAGGATTCGGGACTGCTCGATGTTTTGCTTCCTGTCTTTGAAAAAGAAACGGGATATTTTGTAAAGACCATTGCCGTCGGTTCCGGACAGGCCATGGCGATGGGACAAAAAGGCGAGGCGGATGTCATGCTGGTCCATTCGCCTGATGCCGAAAAGAAGTTTGTTGCTGAAGGTTATGGAATCAACCGACGTCTGGTGATGCACAATGATTTTATTATTGTCGGACCGGGGACTGATTCAGCCAAAATAAAAGGAGTGAAATCGTCAGTTGACGCCATTAAATTAATTGCCAATGCCAACGCGTTGTTTGCATCGCGAGGAGATAATTCGGGAACACACGCCAAAGAGAAGACATTGTGGAAAAAAGCGGGAATCAATCCTGCCGGGCAGAAATGGTATCAGGAAACAGGATTGGGCATGGGACAGACTTTAAATGTGGCCGCAGAGAAAAAAGGTTATACCCTGGCGGACCGCGGAACTTTTTTGGCACTTAAGAAAAATCTGGGATTGGACATACTGGTCGAAGGTGATGAGGCTCTGCTCAATATTTACCATGTGATTGAAGTAAACAGTGCAAAATGGCCAAAAGCTAATGCCGAAGGCGCCAAAGCGTTTGCCGATTTTATGGTTTCTAAAAAAACGCAGGGCATCATCAAAACTTTCGGCGTCGATAAATTTGGTTCACCTCTGTTTTTCCCTGATGCTGGGAAAAAGGTCGAAGATTTAGGTAAATAGATGTCAGGTATTGCATGGAATTAATTGTTCAGGGGATAATCAAAGCTTTTGAATTGATCATCAGTTTTGATCCCGAAGTTATGGGAATCACGTGGCTGTCTTTGAAAATATCGGGGACAGCCACATTCATCAGCCTTTTTATCGGTGTTTCCATCGGAACATTGGTCGCATTAAGCAACTTTCCAGGGAAGAGGCTGGTCATCAGCTTGATCAATACGGGGATGGGCTTGCCACCCGTTGTCGTAGGTCTGTTTGTGACGATTATGATCTGGCGCAGCGGACCACTGGGCTTTCTGGAAATTCTCTATACTCCTTATGCGATGATTATTGCGCAGGCGATTATCGCCACGCCGATTGTGATGGGCATATCGCTTGCTTCTATCCAAAATCTGCCACCCAACCTGCGTCTGCAGATTCTTTCACTGGGAGCCAGCCGATTGCAGATGGTGTGGGTATTGATCAAAGAATCCAAACTGCCGCTTTTGGCCGCGGTTATGGCCGGTTTTGGCGGCGTGATTTCCGAAGTCGGCGCATCTATCATGGTCGGCGGCAATATCAAGGGATACTCGCGCGTACTCACCACAGCCACTGTCATGGAAACCGGCAAAGGAAATTTTGATGTCGCTATTGCGCTGGGCATTATCCTCCTGATCCTGGCATTTATCGTTAATCTCCTGCTGACACAGATACAGCAAAGGCAGCATCCGCGATGAATATACTTACTATTCAAAATTTAATCGTCAGGCGCAGCGGCGTCACGGTATTGGATGTCAGCGAATTAAATGTCGAACAAGGTAGAATCCTCGCCCTGATCGGGCCCAACGGCGCGGGTAAATCAACGCTTCTTTTAACTATGGCCGGTTTGTTAAAACTGAACCAGGGAAAGATTTATTATCGGGGAATGCCTGTAGACAGCAGCGTCAGCCGTTCGCATATGCGCCGGAGCGCCTGCGTTGTCTTCCAGGAACCGCTTCTGCTCAATACATCCGTTTATAAGAATGTCGCTCTGGGTTTAAAATTCCGCCATCTTAGCAATGCTGAAATCAAGAAGAATGTTGAGGACGCCCTGGATTATTTTGGCATCAGTGCTCTGTCGGCACGATCGGCCAAAACGCTTTCGGGGGGCGAAGCCAAAAGAGTATCACTGGCGCGTGCGTTTGCTCTGAAACCACAACTGTTATTGCTGGATGAAGCTTTTAATTCACTCGATCCTCCGACGAAGGAAAAACTTATCGACGACCTGCGGCATATTCTAGAGGAAACAAAAATTACGGCTGTGCTGGCTTTGCATGACCGCGAAGAAACGTTGCGTCTGGCGCAGGATGTAACGGTTATGGCCGGCGGGAAAATGGTTCAATCGGGAACAACGGCGCGGATATTCAACGAGCCGAAATCCGAATTTGTGGCAAACTTTGTCGGCACGGAAACGATATTGGAGGGCACTGTCCAAAGCAGCAACGCGGGATTGATGGAAATTTCGGTGGCCGGAAAAATTATTGAGGCTGTGGGTGACTTCTTACCGGGACAAAATGTTTACGGTTGCTTGAGGCCCGAAAACATCACCGTGTCACCGGCTATGCCTGGAAAAATCAGTGCCCGAAATGTGTTTGAAGCCAAAATTCAAAAGATTGTCCGGCAGTCTTTCTTCTATAAAGTATTTCTGGACTGCGGCTTTATTCTGGTAGCCTATATCACTGTATCTTCCTGTGAAGAGTTAGGAATGTGTGAAGGTTCAACAGTTGCAGTCTCTTTCAAAGCAACTGCCGTGCACGTCATATGGCGTGAAAGACGAGGCACGGATATTAGCGCACAGAGGCCAGTGCAAGTATAAGCATATTAACGTGTTACCATAGATGGATTATCTTGTACCGAGTGGAAAAGAAAAACAGCTCATGAAAAACTTCTCTTTGGCGCCTATAAACAATTCATAAAAAAAACTGGGAAAAATCTGAGATTGGGATATAGAAATAAATCGATTTCATCGATGCAACTTTAACATCGAAGAAGGAGGCACAAGCCATTTTTAATTATCCTCTTTATCTGGAAGGTCTTCGCACAGGGAAGAAAGGACTCAATCCGTATCTTGATTATTTCAATATTACGGTAATGGACCTGGGCGACGGGCGCGCCTGCTTTAAGATGCCTGTGCGTCCGGAATATCTCCAGGGCGCCAAAGCCATGCAGGGGGGATTGATTGTTGCGCTGGCCGACGAGGCCATTGCACACGCCATGATGACGCAGTTAAATCCGAATGAGGGTTTGACAACCATTGAACTCAAAAGCAGTTTTCTGTCGGGCGTTTCAGAGGGCGAGTTAACCGCCGAAGCAACTGTTTTTAAAAAAGGGCAGAGTCTGATGATCGGCGATTGTATTGTGACCAACGGCAAAGGAAAGAATATCTGCCGTGTGTCGGCAACATTTATGCTTTTGAAAAATAGACAAAAGGAGAAAATTGATGAAACACAACATGACATCAACGGTAACCCTTAACAACAAAATAACCATGCCCTGGTTTGGGCTGGGCACATTTCTTTCCCCGGTGGGCGAAACGACACAGAATGCGGTTCGTTGGTCTCTGGAAGCGGGTTATCGCCACATCGATACAGCCAGAATCTATGATAATGAGCAAGACGTAGGGCAGGCTATCATCGAAAGCGGTGTGCCCAGAGGCAATATTTTTGTAACCACCAAAGTGTGGAATGACGATCAAGGCTATGAATCAACATTGAAAGCGTTTGATGAGAGTTTAAAGCGCCTGAAAATGGATTATGTGGATTTATACCTGGTCCACTGGCCGGTGCCGGGACTGCGCAATGAAACCTGGAAAGCGCTGATTAAATTGCAGGCATTGGGCAAAACACGGGCTATTGGCGTCAGCAACTTTATGATTAGGCATCTCGAAGAGCTCTTATCCAAGACGGATGTTGTTCCAGCCGTGAACCAGATTGAGATCAGCCCTTTTATTCAGCGCAAGCCTCTGGTGGAATACTGTAAAAGATGCGGAATTGTGGTCGAATCTTACAGCACACTTAGCCGAGGCAAACGAACGAGCGATGAACGTCTGACCGCCATAGGCAATAAATACGACAAAACGGCCGCGCAGGTAATGTTGCGCTGGGCGTTACAGAGCGAAATAGTGATTATTCCGAAATCGGTGCACAAAGAACGCATTATCGAAAATGCAAACATCTTTGATTTTGAAATATCAGCCGCCGATATGACCGCCATCAACGCGATGAATGAGAACTGCTCCATCACGCCTCCCTCATGGGAACCGGAAACATCGGATAAGTGGAAGTAACGCGTATAAAAGCTTCTGGGCTGTCTTATGGTTTTGTGACCGGTGATGGTGATAAATTTCTTATGACAACAATTCTACTGTCGGGTGATTCTTTTCTGGACGTCCATAATTCGTTATTTTCTTCCACGTAGAAGTTCCAGTCAACAGCTTCCGAATTGGTTTCTGTAACCCAGACACAACATGTTTTATTAATCAAAGCCGGTTCTTCCTGAAGGTCTGCAATCTCCTTTTGAGACGGAAGACGCCAGTCAGTGAAGCCTGCCTCGTTAAGGCCTTTCACGGTATTGATGACATTGCCGGCTGTAACATCAGCGACAGGATAAATAAGCCATTGCAAGTCAGTCTTGGTATCAATAACGGTGCCGTCCTTTAATTGATTAAAACGAATTTTAATCGGCATACTTAAAGCAAGATTTTTCCCTGCCTCCGGCGTTTTAATTTTCTTGGTTACTTTTGTATGCCATTGGTCGGAAAGGATGGTAATGATGTAATCGGACGAAGGAGCGATACCCGCCAAATGAAAACTGCCGTCCGCAGCGGTTTTGGTCTCGAATTGTTCATAGCCTTGAGTAAGTTGAACCCGTTTGAAGATAATGGAAACGCCTGACAAAGGCTTTCCTTTGCCATCGATAATTTTGCCTCCAACGCCGGCTGTCTTTGCGCCGCATCCGAATAAAAGCATACTAATCAACAGAATAAACAAAAAACGATACGCGATTTTCATAATAATTACTCCATATCCAAGGTTGGGCTGAACAAACTAATCCCGCTTAAGCGGGACGAGCGTTCATTCGACACAGTCGGTTGAGAGATGGTTGATTCAGCCGGTGTCATGAAATAAGAAGGTTTTCCACTTCACTGCGTATTATTTGCAGGCTTTCAGCGGATGACGCTTCAAAACGCAGCACAATAACCGGCTGCGTGTTTGATGAACGCACGAGCGCCCAACCATCTTGAAACGGGATGCGGACGCCATCAATATCAATGACGTTAGGTGTATTCCGGTAGTGGTATTTTATTTTATCAACAACCGCCGCTTTTTTATCATCTTCACAATCCACTCGTATTTCAGGTGTTGCAAATGTTTGCGGGACATCGAAAAACAACTCGCTTAGCTTTTGATTGGTCTGCGAAAGGATTTCCAGCAGCCTCAAGGCGGCATAAATGGCGTCATCATATCCAAAGTAGCGGTCGGCGAAAAATAAATGACCACTCATTTCCCCGCCCAGAACGGCATTTTCTTCTTTCATCTTAGCTTTAATGAGTGAATGACCTGCCTTCCACATAATCGGTCTTCCGCCATTCTTTTGAATATCATCGTACAATACTTGTGAGCATTTGACCTCGCCGATGATGGTCGCCCGGGGATGTTCTTTCAAAATATAACGTGCAAACAAAAGCAGTAGTTTGTCTCCCCAGATAATTTCACCGGTATTGCTGATCACACCGATGCGGTCGGCGTCTCCGTCGAAGGCTATTCCTAAATCAGCCTTTTTTTCTGCAACCAATTGAATAAGGTCTTTTAAATTATCTTCAACAGTGGGATCGGGAAAATGGTGGGGAAAGCGACCGTCCGGATCGCAGTAGAGACAGATGACATCGCACCCCATCCTCTCCAGGATGGGCAGAGCAAACTGTCCTCCGACACCGTTGCCTGCATCCAACACAACTTTCAGCTTTCTGGATATTTTAACGTGATCAAAGAGATAGTTTTGATAAACCTCGGTTATGTCTTTAAACTGCGCAGACCCTTTGCCGGACAAGTAATTCTCAGCTTCCATTATTATTCTTAATTCCTGAATCTGTTGGCCGTGAATGGAATCGTACCCGATGCAAATCTTAAAGCCGTTAAACTCCGGAGGATTATGGCTGCCGGTGATCATGACGCCTCCGCCCGCACGACAATGACGGATGGAGAAATAAAGCATCGGCGTTGCACAAAGACCAATATCAATGGTGTCAATTCCCGCGGCATTCAGGCCTTGAATTAAATATAGATGATAGGCGTCCGAACTCAATCGGCAATCGCGTCCCACGGTCATGGTTTTAATCTTATTCTGAAGCGCATAAGTGCCGATAGAGCGCCCCAGGTTTACAACAAACTCTTCATTTAAATCTTTATCAACGACGCCTCGCACATCATATTCACGAAAGACATGTGGATTCATAACAATCTCCTCAGATTAAAAAAATATTCAGCATGGGATACAGGAGTGAAACACACTTAGTTCGTATATAATTTAATAAAATATGTCAATCAAAGATGACCGTACCGACCATCGTATAATGGATGGAAAAAAACTCATATCATTTGCGATTCCCCGATGCATAATAGGGCGAGAGCGTTTTTTTAACGATGCGCGAAGGGGATAAGGGAGGCAACGAATCGCCGGAAATGATCTGTAATAAATTAGTAATGATATGAAATGTCGCTCCCCAGAGAATGTCATCTTTTCCATGGCCGTCCGGGATGATCAGGCAGGGGAATTTCATATTGTATCGCGGATCGGAATTTCCGAGATCTGATTCAACTTCTACGGTGGCATAAGATGAACTTTGGAAAAAATAGATCAAAGGAATTTCCAGTACTTTTTCAACCTCGTTACTCAGTCGACAATCGTAGGGTTCCTTAACCAGACAAACCACGGGAAAGATGGTCCGGGAAAAGTACGTCAGCGAATAAGAGGGCAGGGCGCCCAGAAAAAAGACATTGAGGGGACTCAGGCCAATTTCTTCCCAGGATTCCCGAAGGGCATTCATCAGAAAAAGACTGACTAAAGAGACCGTCTGTTCGTCTTTATTTGGAAGATCGTTCAACAGCCGGTCGTCGAAGGTGCGGACAAAGCCCGTTTTCAATAAAATATGGCTCAACATTTCATCCGTCGATCGCTCCAGAATACCCCCCGGACAGCTGATGTCGCCCGCCTGAGCGACAGCCTCCGAACGTTTAATCAGCTGAAAACTATATTCTGAGTTCTTATAGTGAAGCAGTACCACAACGCCGGCTTCAAGATGATTGGCTCCGGTGGAATTGGACTGGACGATCGAGATGTATTTCTCGCGATAGTCAATAGGCGCCTTGTCTAATTGTTTCAAGACGTAAAGTGGAAAATCGTCTTTTTGTCGAAGCAGTGTTAAATCCATCATCATCCGTTAAATACTCACATTAATATTTTTGAAATCATTTCATTATACCAGCGGCTGTACGGGAACAAATCAATAAAACCGCAATGGCCGCCAAACGGCTGCTGGAATATTGTCAGGAAACCGATATCATTGAGTGATTGGAAATCATCTTGCGGAATAACCGGGTCATCCGCTGCAATAAATATCCTGACCGGTAAATTAAGATCCCGAAAAGAATTCTTATTCAGCGTATATAACTTGAAATAATCGCGATAGGAAGAAAATTCTGGGAAATATGTCATCATGCCCGAGGTCAGCTCTAAGCAGGTTCTGGCGTGCAGCATTTCAGTGAAATTATATTTTTGTGGAAAAATCTGTTGTTTTTTTTTCAGCGAGCGCCTCCATTTTTTTAGGAAGTATTTTCGATAGAAGGCAAGGCCGTTATCAATAGCCAGTGTCGTCTTATAAGGGTCCAGAGGAGGACTGACGGCGAACACCTGTTGCAAATATTTAATCGGCGTTTGGGAATGTTTTATTGCGATACGCAGGGCGAAGTTGGCGCCCAGAGAAAACCCCAGCAAATAGACGGGCAAATTCTTGGAATACTGTGCAAGGGCGTTGACCGCATCAAAAGTCTCTTGAAGCAAAGCGCCGTGAAAAAGGCCTTCATTAAGATGATGGGAGTCGCCATGATCTCTTAAATTTAAACGACAAACAGAAAATTCTCTGTCATAAAAGTAGGAAGCGGCGGCCAACACATAGGCCGACGAGGAGGAGCCTTCCCATCCATGTAGAATGATCATCAGTCCTCTGGAACGGGGATGACACGAACAATAGGCCAGCAATTTCGATCCTTCCGGCGTGTCGATGATTAATTCTTGCGAATGTTCCAGAAGGGGGCGATGGGGGGGGATTAACAAACGTGCGGAAGCCAACATGGACTGAAGGTGCCTGTTTTTAAGGAAAGACCGGGGCAAAAAAGTCGAATTGTTTTTTAATCTGGCAATCATGACATTCTTTGTGAAAAGCCCCGCCTGAAAGGGGCGGGGTCGGTAAGTTGGTGGCGGTGCCCTGATTTGAACAGGGGACACTACGGATATGAGCCGTATGCTCTAACCAGCTGAGCTACACCGCCTTTGAGGGATTATTTTATATTTCTATAACCTTTAATCCCGCTGTTGCGGGACGCGCGTTAATTCTCCGCGAGCTTGCTCGCGATATAATGACGTTCATTCCATATCTCGACAGCGAGCTCGCAGGTTGATTGATTTGGTTTCCACGCGACATTCGCAATCTTGTGGTTTACGAAGTCGCCCGGACGCTATATCTAAGAGTAGAGCGTTTGTCAATAACTATTGAGGCGTCTCCAACTTATAGACAACAATGACACTTCGTTCGCTGATCGATGCTCCGACGGATTGAACCAATGCCAGAACAAGTTCCGGTTTGCCGTCGTTATCGATGTCTTTAAAACAGTAGTCAGCGACATAGCCGTTAATTTTTTTGGTCCGCCAATTTTCCGACATGCCAAGACCATCCCACTCCAGGTTGTATATTTCACTGGATGAGAAAATTTTCAGATTTTTAAATACACGGCCAACAGAGGACAAGTTTTTGACAATAATAAGCTCCTTTTTGCCGTCTTTGTTGGTGTCAAACGATAGAATACGCATATTGGCAAATGCGCTCTCTGCCGGAGTGGCGTCGTCGGATTTCTGCTTGTCAATGTTAGCGATATAATTATTGCTGCCGCCATATACTGTATCGCTTCTCCAGATCAGCTCATCGGGTGAAAAACCAAAAGATAAAATCCGGCTCATCAGTTTGTTTGTTGGTGAGATAATGCATAAATAGTCCAGTTCATCAAGGGCGATAATCTTTTCGCTAGTGCCCGCACCAAGCGTATCGATGGTCAACCCGTAAATAGACAATCCCATGGGTATTTTCATTTTATCACCGGAAACATATTTTCCGCCCCGCCAGACAATTTCAAAAATCTGCGTGTCAAATACCTTGTCCATTCCGTAAGTCTGTCCCAGAAGCATTGGAGTGCCCGACGGCGTATCAATCACGCGCAGAAAATACCGGATATCGGAAGCGATGGTCTTGTAGTCACCGTCTTTGAATTGAAGGACAAAGGAATTCAATAGTTTTTCGTTCAGCGAGGTAATAATAATTTCCGGGGTGCCGTCCTTGTCAATGTCCGCTACATCCACCGATATGTAATTATCATATGATTTACCTTTTATTTGTTTCAATAATTTTAAATTATCCTTTGTTTTATGATAGATGTAAATATTGTGGGCATCAATAACGACGACTTCATTTAAGCCGTCCTTGTTGACGTCTCCGACATCCATCCCTTTAAATTCCGATTTGAATTGCTGGCTCATCCAGAAACCTTTGCGGGTGAGAGGATCGGCCGCGTTGATGAATTCAGTATTGATCATGGAGGTCAGTGTTCCTTTTTTGCCGCCTGTCTTCATGCCCGCAATGATTTGCGCTTCACGTGTTGCTCCGGGAGCAGCAGGTGGAACGACCGCGGGTGTGACAGAGAATGCAGTCAGAGCTTGCGGTGTTGCTCCAATAATATGCTGGACTATTCGTTGCGAAAAATCGTTAATTTTCGGAATCACTTCATCAAGAGTTTGTGATTGGGAAAAAATGCCGACATCCGATTTGCCGCCCGTAATATCAACGAGTTTGCCGTCGATACTGATGCTATTGCCGATCTTCGTAATGCTTCCCCAGACCACGTAATCGGATTTCAATTGACGGCCGATGCTTTGAACATCTGTCAGATTCAGTTCTTTTGCCACTGATTTATTAAGAAGATTTTGAACAACATCTTTGCGCGTTACTTCAATTTTGTCGGCAACCGAGATACGGTTCACCAGCATATCGCTGATTCCCTGGCGAACATATTCGATATTTTCTGCGCTATGCAGCGAAAAAGGTAAAACCGTTACCGTATATTTTTCTTTGGCCCATATCGCTTGCGTTGCCAGCAGAATAATTGCCAGACATAGTAGATACTTGATGATTCTTTTCATGTTGATCTCCTGGAATTTTAAGCTGTCATTATTGAAAGCGCTCAGTTTCTAACACTTTAAAAACTATAATTCAAGAAAGTTTTCTTTTCTTTATAAAACCTTGACAGTCTTTTTCTGTTTAATGTATATCAATTTCAGGAGACAAGGAAACCATGGAAAGAGCAAAATTAACGTTCAACGGCATGAATATGGAAATGCCGATCATCGAGGGTACCGAAGGTGAAAAGGCGATCGATATATCCAACCTGAGGCAGGAAACCAATCTGATTACGCTGGATGTCGGGTATCAGAACACGGGGTCCTGCATGTCAAAAATAACATTTATAGATGGCGATAGCGGCATTTTGCGGTATCGGGGCATTCCTATTGAAGAACTCGCCGAAAAAGCCAGTTTCTCCGAAGTAGCCTATTTGCTGATTTACGGCAATCTCCCGAACAAGGAGGAGCAGCAGTTGTTCTCTTCGCGGCTTACGCAGAATTCAATGATTCATGAAGAGATGCTGCGTTTTTTTGACGGGTTTCCGCCGACGGCTCATCCGATGGCGATCCTGGGAACGATGGTCAATTCTATGTCTGTTTATTACACGGACTATTACACGGAAGATTTTCAGGCGGAGACGTTTGATTTGATGGCCGCCTCTCTGATCTCCAGAATCCGCACAATTGCCGCGTATTCCTACAAACACAGCATTGGTCAACCGCATGTGTATCCGAAGCGTGACCTGAAATACGCGTCCAACTTTCTATATATGATGTTTGACAGCCCGGTAAACCCCTACGTTCCGGACCCGGACATTGAAAGGGCTCTCTCCACATTGTTAATCCTTCACGCCGATCATGAGCAGAATTGCAGCACGTCAACCGTTCGGTTGGTCGGCAGCAGCATGGCCAATCTTTACGCCTCAATTTGCGCGGGCATCTGTGCGCTCTGGGGGCCGCTGCATGGTGGTGCGAATCAGAAAGTGATCGAAATGCTGGAAAGCATAAAACAAGACAACATCACCATTCAGCAATGCATTTCGTCAGCCAAAGACAAAGAAAGCAAATTTCGCCTGTTCGGTTTCGGGCATCGTGTTTATAAGAATTACGATCCTCGCGCCAGGATTCTGAAAGAATATTGTGAAACGATCTTTAAAAAACATAACTATCAGGACCCGTTAATTAATATCGCCATGGAGCTGGAAGAGGCGGCTCTGAAAGACGAGTTTTTTATCGAACGGAAACTTTATCCCAACGTCGATTTCTACAGCGGTATTTTGTACCGGATGATCGGAATTCCAACAGACATGTTTACGGTCATGTTCGCCATCGGCAGATTGCCGGGCATGATCGCGCAGTGGAAGGAAATGCATGATGCCGTGCCTCTGAAAATCGGCCGTCCCCGGCAAATTTACACGGGCAGCAAGCTGCGGCATTATCTTCCGATGGACCAACGCACATAATGAAGCCGTTTGGTGTTGGCGGAAAAACATTTTTCTTGACTTTTTTCGGCCATTTGCCTATACACGCGGCACATGAGGTGTAGGTAGCGATGTTGAAACAATATTTATTTACCCAGGCAGTTATATTTTACTTTTACTTTTTTAGCTTTATCGGCTTTAAGGTCTGCCTGAAAGTATCATGACCGATTATAAAGGGAAATGAACCGTGGGCAGATTAAAATTTGCCCACGGTTTTTTTTTGCCGGAAAGTGGTTTTAAACAATCAAGAGGGGGATGGAAAAATGAAAAGATGGAGCAGCATAATACTGGCAATATCGGTTTTTGTATTTCTTAGCACGAATATGGCCCACGCCCAGACAAAAACAATCAAAGTCGGTGCGGCAATTAACCTGACTGGCCCCGCGTCAAGCTGGGGGCAGTTTCATGAAAAAGGTCAACGGGACTATTTCCGCTATGTGAATGAAGTGAAGGGCGGTGTTGCCGGTCACAAAATCGAGATGATCACAGTGGATACCGCCTATAAAGTGCCTGAAGCACAGGCCGCCGTTCAAAAATTTGTTCTTCAGGACAAAGTGGATATGATTGCCACCTGGGGCGCCGGCGAAGGGCTGGCGGCAAAGCCTATTGTTCAAAAATACAAAGTGCCGACCATCAACTATTCCACCAGTTGGGAACTTTTGGAAAAGCCCGTTGATTATATGTATCTGCCTTTTGGCAGCTATAAAATGGATTGTCAGGCGGTTCTGGAATATATAAAAGCCATCCATAAAGGTAAAGAGTCGCCAAAAGTTGGTTTGCTTACTTACAATAATGCGTATGGGCGTTCGATTCACGCGCCTAGCAAGGAATACGCGGCAAAATTAGGCGTCAATCTGGTCGCCATTGAGGAGTTCCCACCCCGAACGGTTGATCTCAACACAGAACTGCTCCGTCTGCAGAAGGCCGGTGCTGAATATATTTTCATCCAGATGCTGCCTTCCGCCATCATTACCGCTTTCAAGAGCGCTGATCGCATCAAATACAATCCAGTTTTTCTGGGAACCTGGACGTCCACCGATCCCGACTTTTTCAAAATGGGTAAAGGCCTAATTCGCGACCGTCTGGCCATGCAGTTCCCCGGTGGGTTACCGTCGGATAAATCTAAGGGAATGGACATCATGAAGGAATTATGGAAGCGTTATAAAACAGTGGAAAGTTTTGATGCTGCATATTGGGAAGGCGTCGTGGTCGGCATAATTATGGAGAGAGCCTTCATCCGCGCTAATGAAAAGTCGAAAGCCATCAATCCGGCAACAATCAATGCTGCACTGGAATCTATGAACAACGAGGACTTTGGCGGTCTGGTACCGGCGGTCACCTTTACCAAAGACAATCATGAGGCGTCATTTACAGCGCGTATGGTGAAGGTAAAAGAAGACGGTACTTACATCCCTTTGACGAATTTCTACGTGCCGGGGAAAGATAAGATTAAACTGATCAAATGATAATTTTAAAACGGGGCTACCGGATAAAATATCCGGTAGCCCCGTCAG
>CAIVDK010000213.1 GCA_903904655.1 uncultured delta proteobacterium
ATCAAGATTGATAAGAACTTCCTTTTTGTTGGGTGAAGTATAAGAAACGCCGTCTTGTATGTCAAGAAAATTTTTCCACAAAATGTAGTGCTCGACACAGATGACCGCACCGAGAGCAAATTGCGACATCCGTCCTGATGTGAAATCTGCTATTTTTTTGGCCGTTTCATCTAAAAAATAGATGGTTTCCCCGGAATTCAGGCAGACCTCTACATCACGCCTTCTTTCATAATGCGTTATGACTCGATGTATTCATCCCAGGTGTATTCCGGGTCGCCGTAGATAGTATCATTGTGTGGTTGGATTTGGAGATGGGCAGCCGCGTATTCCAAGATTGGCGGGTCATGTATTTTCGGCGGCGGCCTTGACCGTACCAGCCAGAGTCCCAAATGTTCAAGTATAGCCCGGATCACTTGGCGATCATCTATCGCACTGATGACCCGCATTTTACCCTGACATTTTGGGCAGATCAGAGGATCAACTTCATATATCTTTTGGATCAGTCTTGCCCAGCTTTTCCTGAAAGCCTTCAACTCTCCCTGTGGTTCAAGAATACAAGGGACAGCGTCATCTTTGCCTTCCTTCTGCCGTTTTCCCCGTGCGACGTTGCTATAGTAGCCGTAGTACCTGACCATTTGCTCGCCCCGATTCGGGATGTGTGTGCACATAGCCGCCAGCCATTCCATTGCGGGGAAGACCTTGTTTGTCGTTCTGTCCTTTCCCGTATAGACAACAGTCCCCTCCTGTTCCAGATACTGCATCCGTTCCTGAGAGAAAGATGCCCTGATGATATAACGCGCCAGATTTTCCATAGCCGTATCATCGTTGGGCGAGATGCGGTTGCCGCAGAAGACGTGGAAGCCGGAATGCTTCCATGAAGAGTGCATCGCTATTAATTCGCGGGTAATCTTCCCTTTGGTGAGAAGCATTTTGAAAACATTGTGCCGGAAGAGAGCCTCCAGTTTTTTCAGTTCCAGAGGAGGCGCAACGCGAAACATGCCCTTTTCGCCATAGAAGCAGCCGTCGGTTACGAGAATGTGGCAGTGCGGATTGAATCCAAGGAAATCGCCAAAAGTCTGCATGGCGATGACAGCGCCGGGGATGGGATCATTTTCAGGAACGGCATCCTGAATGAAGATTTTCAGCGATTCCCAGGCGCAGCGGCTGAGGGCGGCAAGAAGCTTTCGATCATAAAGAAAATAGCGTCGAAGAATCTTCGGGATGCTAAAGACAAAATGCCTGTGAGGAATCTTTTTGAGGACTTCCATGCACAGCCGTTCCCCGAATTCCACCACACGTTTCTGATGGCAGGATGGGCAGAAGTGCCGCCTTTTGCAGGAGAAAGCCAGTAAGTATTCATGGCCGCAGTCTTTGCATTTCACACGGGCGAAACCGTGCTGCAGATCGCCGCAATCCAGATAACGGTAGATCACCTGTGCGATATAGGGTCGCCAGAAACCATACTGCCGTGAGAACTGTTCATCATAGCCCTGCACAAAGGTTTCAAAATAATCCTCTACACAATGATAATAATCCGAATCTTGCGGGTGACGGGGCCGGTAAACGGCGGCAGGCAATGACATGTCTTCCTCGCTTCACAGGGTGGATAAGTCCATCCCGAAGCGATAAGACATAGTAGAACGATCGTTCTATTGTCAAGGGAAATTATTTCAGTAATTTTGCTGATTACGAGCTGAAATCCAGCATTTTCGCTGAGGTTGATATTTTGTGGACTACAGGAAG
>CAIVDK010000214.1 GCA_903904655.1 uncultured delta proteobacterium
ATATATTTTTGCTGTGTTTTCATTATCAGGAATTGACTGCATCAGGTTTTCTGTCAATTACCTGTTTCTCGGGTTGCTAAAAACAGTTCCGATAAGGATTGCATATGCCTGAAAAAGGGACCTCAACACTGTTCCTTTACCAATATCAAGGAAGGCTGGCGTGCCCCCTGAACATGCTCCATCCTGTAAGAGAAACCCTCACTCTCCAAAAACTCCCGGACTGCCACAGTCTCACCTGGGTAATTCTGAGCATTCCACTGGTCAAGTACAAACATTCCACCTTTGCTTAATCTAGGATGAAACTGATTCAGCGCCTCGATAGTTGGCTCGTAGAGATCCATATCCAGATAAACCAGTGAGAAACTCAGTTCAGTCTGACTGCCAAACAAGGCAGGAAGCGTGTTTCCAACAAAACCCTTATGTATAACGATGTCATCTTGAAGTTCATACAACGCAATCATTTCGAGCAATTCCTCGAAATTTCCTAAATAGGCTCCGCGATTACCTTCGGCCGAACAGTCTTTTTCGGAGAAGGTTTGAAGCCCCTCAAAACTGTCGAAACAATGTACCTGTTTTGATCCATTAGCATCCAGAATTCGTAGAAGCTTTGCCATGAAAAGGAGGTTGGCTCCTCGCCAAGATCCAAGTTCGGCAACATGGCCAGGTATTAACAAAGATTTGCGAACGATATCAAGAATGACTACAAAGCGGGCAAGATTTCCAATGCCGCAATACAAAGGCCAATGGTCAATAACAGACCACAATTCTCTTTGTCCATGTTTCTCGGATAATTTTTTCCGCTCGGTCAGATACCTGCGATCTATTTCTTCAAACTTCATGAAACACCTCAAAAATATGTAAACCCATCGATTAATTCAGTAGGTGATTCTAAGGGGCAAAATGATTTTCGGCTTAAATATCGATTGACCCTTGAGCGGTGGTAAGTCATATGAAAAGAATCTATGCAATATGGCTATTGGCTACAGGGACCTTCTGTGGGGAAATATGGCCATCACTAGTTACAAGTAGACCAGCCTGCGAAAGTCGTTCAACAATCGGCAACAGCTCCCACATTGGCTCTCCAATTTTCTCGGCAATTTCCAGCAAACTCATTGTGCCATCTGCATATGCAATCAGATTCATCATTGCAAGAACTTCTTGCCCAGAGGTTTTAGTGGATAAAGTTGGGTACAGCCCTCTCTTGCCTAACTGCGGCTCGCACAGAACCGTGACTTTTGGATAACAGTTTCCGTGGAGGCATTGCAATGTTAGTTTATAGGCAGAAAACCCACCGAATAGTCCTTTGGGAGTCACGAGACTCAAGTCATCCAAAGACGTATGATATTCTGGATACTCACCGTATTTGGTGCGCATAATGGAAGCGACAGGGAGATCTATGCCCGGGCTGCAATATTGCCGTTCATCACTACCACGATCCAAAAATGAATATTTTTTATACTCTGGCGCAAAATGCTTTAGCACATGCTCAGCAACCATATCTGCAAGGCTCTTGCCTTCACGGGACGGCAAGAATGAATACATGCGATCATCACCGATACAAGTAATCACAAAGCCTGCAACGGTGCGTTGCTTCATGGCAGGAAAGTTTTTACTCAAATACGCAATAGACCCGATAGTCTCGGGAATAAACAACAATCTGTAGGTATATCTCCGCTTAGGAAGGGTTTTCAACCATGCACCTAGCGCAACCATGACAACCGGACCGGATAGCTCGTTGTTGGCCATTGATGGATGGCATATGTATGTCGACAGGAGTATTTCCTGCTCTGTCTCGCCGGGAATGATTGCTTCCGCGTAATTGAGAACCCCCGGTTTCAATTCACTTCGAATAACAGCGCGATATCGCCCAGTTTGCAAGGACTGTCGCTGCCTGTCCGTCAAACAGAAGCCCCAGCGTCGAACATAGTAGCTAGTTATATATGGAATGGCGTTGGGCTGCTCGGGAAGCGAGTAGAGATGATTTTGCAACTCTTCGAGGTCAAACCATTCATCCACAGGAATCGAATACCCGACAACATGAAGATTATTGTGTTCAAAATCTATTAGACGTTCTCCAGCCTCATTTTCAATGAAGGCCTCTGTAATATTCCACTCTTCGGGCACGACCCAATCAAAGCACTCGGTTCCACTTGCGATCGATTGTATTGAAATTTCCGGCAGTTCTCGTTTGAGTACATCAAGCGTCTTTCTGACACCTGGCCCGGTAAGGCTTCGATTGATTGGCCAAAGTTCTGTAACCAAATTGTGCATTCCTTCACCAAGCTCATCCCCTGATGAGTCGGACACTGAACATGCAAGCAGGCAATTATCTGATTCCATCACCGGAAAACACGCAGTATTGTTCAAACTGAACGCTCAGCAATTTTTGTTCTGCACAAAACATCAAGCTGTGAATAGTTGTGCGTCTTTTCGATCTCGGTAGAAGAAAAACGTATTCCCAGGGCGGTTTCAAGCGCCAAAAGCACTCCGATGTGCTTGAGCGAGTCCCACCCAGGCGTCAACCCCAGGCCTGCATTGGACAGGTCAGCTGTGCTCATCAGGCGCAGACATTTTCGCAAGACGCTGTCAACCGGAGACGTAGAAGTTTGCTTGGCATCACCTCCGGAAGCCGGTAACGAGATTGCCAATGCATTGTGGGAAGCGAGAATTGCCGCATTGGTTTCCTGAAAGACTCTGCGGCCACGCCTACAACGCCCCGGCTCCAGAATCATTACATTGCCGTCTGCCTGGTCATCAAGCATCTGCACTAGTGCCTCGGCGACTTCCTGGGGCAGTAGTGACTGCCTGTCTCCTCGGTATTCACTCGAAAAACTTGTGTTCACCAATCCCGGCATCAAAGTTAAGCCTCTCACTCCATACATAGCATAGCGCCGCTCGAGAGCATCCACTAAATTAGCAGCCATACTCTTGGCTCCCGCATAAGCTTCCCAGCCTGCTAGAGCATATTCAGTCGCATTTGAACCGATCAGGACAATAGAAGCCTTCTGCCTCATCAGCAATTTTGGCAACGAAACATCTACGATCCGTTTAAGCGCAGAAAAATTAACTGCAACCAATTGCTCAACTGGCTCAGTTATCCGGGGTGAAGCGGCATGCACAATCAGGCCTAATTCATCGGCATTTTGAATCGCTTCGGCCAAAGTATCACAACCCGTATCGCTTGCCAGATCTGCACAGACAAAGATCGCTTCAGCCTGGATACGGGCCAGTTGGTTCTGTAGATGACGCCGTCGTTGACCATCTCCTCTGTCCTGAATCAATAAGCGCCAACCCTGTCTTGCTAGCGCCACTGCAATGGCGCTACCGATTTCACCCGTACCCCCGGAAACTACGGCAAGTGATGGCCGGGCTCCCTTGTAAATTGCCAATGCGGGCGGTGTCGTCCAGCTGAGAACTTGCGATCGCACAAGCATCGTCGCATCAAGCACCACATCAGATTCACGCAATACCAGAACTCTCAAACTCAATACACGCTGGCTCGAATTAACATTCTCAACACGTGCCGAATAGCGCAATACATCCCCATAATAAACGGGCTGCGATGCTCGCACCTCGTGGCTCAAATATAGGGACTGTTCCCCCGGAAAGACGGTTCCGGCAATCATCGACAAAGGCGATAACGTGATATGCAATGGTACGATTGGCTTTCCAAAAACACTTTTCCCTGCAAAATCTGCGTCATGATGCAAAGGATTGGTATCACCGCTCAGTTTTGAGAATGCGTCGAAGTCGAGTTGTGTAAAGCGTCGTTCGAATACAACGTAGTCACCTACATCAAAACTATCTATCGAGTAAGTAGGGATGCTAGGTGTGCTCATCTAGGCACCTTATTTGAAAATTCGGTCATGGCTGAAAGTGGCGGCATAACTGAGACTGCAAATTCGTCCTCAATTTCCAGCCAGCTCGGTAATATACAAGGCACAGAAGTCGTCTTCATCCATTCGCCATTCGTGCCATCTTTCTGGAAACCGGCTTCGCTAAATATTCTGCGCACCGGCGTATTGCGCTCTGTCTCGATAATTGACCCGCGCAAAGTCGTCCACCGCCTCACAGAGGCACGCTGCAACGCCCAATGTAATACGGCAGCTTCCAACCCACGACCGAGCACACGGCAAGATAGAAGGTAATTATCGATGATGCCTTCTCCTACAACTGCTGTAGCAGGCCGCAATATCAACAGCCCAATATTCTCAAGTCCGCTGTACCTGTCTTCCAGTCCAAGCACCACAATATCTCCCCCGTCGACCGCTATTTGCCTAAGCATGGCTTGGTCATAGCGACGTGTCGTGGTGTTGAACTGGTTTGTTTTCATACAGAGCTGGACGGCACGAGCGATATTTCCATCCGAGAGTTTCTGCAAATGCAGCTTCATCTCCAAGCCAGCGTAAAAGTCTTCCAAACTTACAGATGCGCGACGCTTCTGCTCAACAAGATGCATCACCTTGTAGCCTTGCACACGCTTGCGATCCTCCGGTGTCACAGATGCGACGCCAAGCCATGGGGAGGAAATCAATGCATCTGAATACGCTGCCGGATCTTCCGGCAGATCGAGGATCTTTACGGCGGGGAGATTGCGCCGCACAGCTTCTCTTTCTACGGGGTTGTCATCCACGAACAGGAATGACTCAAGACCCAGACCAAGTTCAGATGCAATCTCTTGAACATTCAACCACTTTGCTTGCCAATTAATACGATGCGCGGCGATATCTGCAGAACGGATCTGCATCGTGGGCAGCGTTTCAATCGCTTCAAGCGCACTCTTTTCATCATTCTTGCTGCAAACTGCCAGTGCAATACCTCGATCAGAAAGTGTCTTGATAACACGCTGAAATGCCAGAAAAGCATTGCCTGGAAAATCACCGCCAAGGCATAGCCCTTCCATTCCATCTTCGCCGAGTACGCCACCCCACAAAGTATTGTCAAGATCCAGGACGATTACACGAGCACTCTTTCCCAATACCGCCAGTATTTTGCCAACCCAGCACTGCGCAAGTCTGCGCGAGAGTGGCTCCGAAAATGGCATACGCCCAAGATGCCATATGCGAAAGTCGACTGCTGGGACGTTTTCCGAAGCAGCTTCGGCGGCGACATCCACCCAAAGCAGTTGAGAAGATTCACCCAATCGGCTATCAAGCAATTGGTTCATTTGCTCGATCATCGCGGCCACTTGCCTGCCGCCACTCTCATCAGCCGAACGATAGAGCATTGCGAAACGATGCACGATAACCCAGCCACCGTTCACTCGGTGGTAATCCGCTACGAGCCTGGCATACTGTTCGACGAGTTCACTTAATTGACTTGTTTGCGCTGTATAGTCAAAACGCACCTGGCTCTGTAAGTCTTCCAAGCGGTCGCAGAAAATTGAAATATGAGGCTGCCATCGTCGCAGTTCAGAGTCCTGATTGATGACTGCCTGATGAAGCTGCCCATAGGGTAGTTCATAGATTTCGACGCGTTGATCTAGTAAATGTCCAGTGAGTCCGCTTTCTAATGCAGCACTTAATAAATGAATATTGGTACTGCCAAGAACAGCAATTCGCAACGCTGACTTTTCTGCTGCCTGCTTCATTTTTTCAAGCTTGTAAGCCACAACCGTATTGTTAGCCAAGAATGTCATGGAATCATTATTCAGCATATCCATGCACACTTTGGCTAGATCGGCGACCTGAGTTGACTCAACCCTACCCCTCCACAAAGCCTTGCTGCGAATCCGTCCTTCCATCCTTAAACGGGATACCGCAGAACTAAAATCATTAGAAGGTTCAACTGCCAGCTCACGCACATACATCCCAACTTGCACTTCCTTCTCACCACTTCCATCACCAAAGTTCGCAAGACCATTGAAGTCCTTGAAGTAGCGATACGGTACCCGACCTTGCTCTTCGTAATGATGGAACTGGCTTGCATACTCCCAGTCGCAGCCAAGCATCATCAGAGTGGCATTTTCGCGCTCGAACAATTGGAACGGTGAATCATCGCCAAAGGCTGTCGATGACGCACACTTCAAGATAGGTTCGCTCGCAGGTCCAGCAACCACAAAAGAATAAATCGGATGATGTGAGCGCACCGCATCAGGATGGTTGGCTAGGAGCCAATCTGCCAGGATACCGGTCTCGGAGTCACTTCGTAGAAAATGAAAAGGAGTTCCAGAACAAAAGCTGAACGTAAAGGCTGGCAGGGCAACCGTCCAGCCTTCCTTAATTAATACATGTAGTCCAAACAGAATATCCCACTTTGTAACGTTGGGAGGGGGCATAAGATTCGCAAGGGAAGAGTGGATAACCACAATTCCAGGCTTTGTGCCCAATAAACTACGCAATGATTCTAAAAATTGCTGCCGCATAACCCTGCTTAAGGAAAAATTAGCATCATTGAAAGCAGAAAAAATTTCGGTTGTATATTTGGCACGCTGTTAATAACTGCTTATCAAACACGTCTGAATTTCGCTAACAACACTGCAACTTCTTCCTGTCCGTTCACTAGCTCACGAGTGTTTTCATATTGCGCCAAACTTTCCTGAATGCCGAGACGATCAAATCCACATCATCGTCATCCAAGTGATAAGCGCATATCCCAAAGTCAAGAAATGTTTTGTCGTGCAGTTCTTCCGCAACAGGACAAATACCCTTTGCATAACTCACATCGCGGTGGCAAATATCAGAACTCCAGGGGAAGCCACTCGAGCCATAAGCAATTTTCTGTTGATACATCGGTAGTAGATGGATATTTGCACAACCCATGACGAGCCCCGTCACACCCTCCGCATCTAGTGCGCTATAAATTCGATCTCGTGGTACGCCTAAAGAGTCAACATCAAGGATCATCGGATACACGTAGTATGCGTGAGTACAGTCCGGCTTGACGATAGGTGTGCGCAATCCTGGCAGACCCTTAAGCCCCTCTGTTAGTCTTTCGGCCGTGCGTTGACGGTCTTTCACTAATCCATTCAGTTTATTTAATTGCTCAAGCCCGATAGCGGCCTCAATTTCGCCCAAGCGGAAGTTATACCCTACCATGTTGGATAAATTGCTTACTCCCTTACCTGCGACAACGGCTTCTGCATGATTGCGGATAAGCTGCAAACGCTCAAAAATTTCGTCATCATTGGTAACCAGGATTCCGCCTTCTCCGGTATGTATATGCTTGTGGTAATTGAGACTATAGCCACCCACATGCGCGAGCGTACCTGTCACCTGCGCTTTATATAACGCTCCTGGCGACTGTGCTGTATCGGTAATGACCTTGAGATTGTAGCGCCGTGCGATCTCCATCAACGCATCAATATCACAGGAGTGGCCAAAGATATCTACAGCCATAATCGCCTTGGTGTAAGGCGTGATATTGGCCTCAACAGATTTTGGATCCAGATTGAATGTTTCGAGCTCAATGTCGGCAAAAACAGGTATTGCATTCCAATGAAGAATAGCTGTTGCGCTTGCGCTCATTGTCCATGGTGTGACAATTACCTCATCTCCCGGTTCAATGCCGATGGCGCCTACTGCCGAAATCAGGCCTGACGTCCACGAATTAACTGTAACGACATGCTTGACGCCAAAAGCTTTCTCACATGCGCGCTCAAATTCCTGCACCTTGGGTCCCCCATAAAAGTCGGGGTCCCAGCAGCCAAGAAATTTCGAAAGAACGCCTGTTTCAACCACTGCTTTTGCTGCGTCAACCTCTTCTTTCCCGATGGGGTTGTAGCGTTTAAATGGCCTGGTAATGGTTTTAGGTCCGCCGTGCAATGCCAACGTTTCTGTACTCACAATCACCTCTGATTAATAATTTGATGCATAGATTCAAGGGTCGCCAATGCTTGCCGACCAGTACATAAATTGTTCTGCTTGTCAGCAAGAGCATCGGATAACTGATTTACAACATTCCATTGATAGCGATTCATGCCGTTTTCAATTATTTCAGGTGTTGCTTTCAGTACCTTATAACCTGAAAAGTTGGAATCAGGAATCGAAGGTTGCCAAGCGATGTATTCGCCACCCTGCTCATACCTTAAACGACCTGTGTGGCTGAGCAGTTCTATCGTATGGTGCGAGAATGCCTCTTCCCACGCCGCCATGAAAATTACCTTACCACGCTCAAACTCGACGTGGACATCAGGCTCGGGGTCTTGACTATCCAAACGGTTTCCAGAATCCAACACCTTGGCTTTTATGAATGCCCCGAGCCAAAACTCAAACAGGTTGAAGAAATGCGACCCATTGTGCAAAAAACCTTTGGAGTACCACGCAAACCCTTTGATTGGGCCTGCAATTTCGGTTGATTCGATGCGTTTTTTTACATCTATCGCCCCTGGATCAGCCCTGCGAACATAATTCACAAAGAGCTTCACTCCTGCGCAATCACAAGCCTCCACCATCTGGCGTGCTTCAGCCAAATCATAAGCTAAAGGCTTTTCACATAAAATTGCCTTGGGTTTGGAATGGGCCAGCACAGTTCTTAACACTCTGTAATGCTCTACGGTTGAGGCAGCTATTACCACAACGCCAGCATCGCCTACCTTTAGTGCATTTTCAATATTCGAATATGCAGGCTGACCATAGTGGCTCTCAAAGATTTCCCTCTGTGTTTCCGCAGGGTCAACGGCTCCCGACAGTTTAAATGCCGGATGGAGTGAAAATGCACGCGCATGGCTGTACACCGACATGGCCGGATCAAGCGCCAAATCGTATTCCATACCAATTTGACCAAGTCCGACAATCAAAACATTGTTAGGCATTCACTACCCTTACTGCCTTGCCGCCAAGGTCTGCATGTGCTCTATTTCTGCCTGCGGAAGTCTGCATGATCTTCCGCCTGGCGGAATTGAACTGATAACTCTCTTTTTTGCCAGCAGCCCCATCACCATCGCCATGGATTCACAACCTATCACGATGTCGGCCTTTGCGATTTCTTCCAGCAACGTGTTCTCACCCCCAATTTTGATTGTCAAAGGTGAGGCTTGCTTTACCCAATCGTATTTTGATTTACTCTCAAAGGGATGCGGCCGAACTATTATCTCGCTGCACGAACAACCAATAGCTTGAATATTGCTTATAAAATATTGCAGGGCGTCTTCTTCTGTATACCCCCAATATCGTTCGTCACCATGCTGAAGTAGTGCGTACTCACGGATTGGCTCGCAAACGTAAAGACCCGATATTTGCTCAGTATTCTGCTGACTATTTTTCACACTCTCGTACGCAATCAGAAAATCCTCGAAATAGGGATTGGGCTTCAAGACAACAGGGACTTCATGAAAGAGTGTTTGTGCTATATGTTCAGCCTCGATATCGCCAACCCAAATTTCGTCTGGATACACAGTAATGCCTTGTTCCTGAAATCTTTCTTCATAATTAACCCAATGATCCAGAAATGCCACGACCTTTTTTCCGGCGGCCTTGGTCTGAGCCATACCCTGCCGCTCCAGAGTGGAGTACCCACCAGTGCCGCAGAGTACCCAATCACTCTTCTTGATCGCTTCGGATAACGTAATGGCGCGACAATTTCCAAGCTTACGCTGGAATATATCAACAGCCGGACCATCAAGTACCAGACAATAAGGCTCTTCACACCTGCGCAACCAACTGCTCAGTATCTCAGCTCCACCGGCATCGTGACTAACAATCGCAATCATGCAACATTCTTGCGTACAACATCCTGATTGATTGCTACCCAATCTGGATTATTATGGAGTAAACGTACAACATCGAGACAACTGAATAGTGAATTGCATGGTTCAAAATGCTCGATGATTTTTTTCAGTAATTCATAGTCTTTGGGCTCATCGAGCGTCAGCCCCAGGCTAGGCCAATGGATTTCAGGCGGCGCGACAAGATGCACTTGGGAAAATATTTCCGGGTGATTTCTAATATGAGCCGTGACATGCTCATGGTCAAAGAGATCATCCGTCATGGCCGCCGAGCGCTGAAGTGTTGTCAATCTGAATACTTGCGTATCCATGCCATCCGGGTAACTTCTTACAAGGGCATTGCTTACATAGTCAGCTTGGTTAAGCTTATACATCCGTATGGTTTGCTCGACGATCTGAGGATCGATGATCGGGCAATCACCTGTAATGCCGACAATGACATCAGCGCCAGCAGATTCGGCCGCGCCAATGACGCGAGTCATCACATCATCTTCACTGCCACGAAAACAACCAATCCCAACCCGCCTGGAAAATTCTTCCAATACATCATCTGTTGCATTGACTGTAGTGGCCAAGACAATCCCATCCAGGGAAGGAACTGCACGAAGTCGATTAACGAGATGCTCCAACATCGGCTTCCCCGCAGCCTGCAACAAAACCTTGCCCGGAAGCCGACTGGAGGTCATCCTTGCTTCAATGGTTGCTATTATTTTCATTACCATTCCATTTATCATCCGATCACATCCCAACCCAACGCAGTTCCCCGAGGCACATCCTTATTCACGCGCTTCCCCAGAACAACTTCAAAATACTTCGTCGGCAGTCCCAAACCTGGCCGGATCGCACGCACATTCTCACGCGATAGCACATCACCTGCCTTGATGTCTTGTGCCACGTAAAGAGATCTGCGGAACTTGATGGACTTTTTCTCTGCCTCGACTGGACCGTAGTTCACATGTCCCAGTGCCTGCCAGGCACGCTGAGTCTCACCGATCAGTTGAGTCAACTCGATGGGTTCCATGGAGAATGCGCTGTCAACACCCCCATCAGAACGACTGAGAGTGAAGTGCTTCTCGATTACGCTTGCGCCCAAGGCGACGGCAGCAACCGCCGTGCCGATGCCCATCGTATGATCCGATAGCCCGACTTCACAACCGGACCATTCTTTCAAATTGGGAATTGTCCGGAGATTGGAATTTATGGGTGACGCGGGGTAGGTACTGGTGCATTTGAGCAACACCAGATCACGACACCCTGCATCGCGTGCCGCACGAACCGTTTCATCAATCTCGGCGGCATTAGACATACCTGTGGAAACAATCATCGGCTTGCCCGTCGCAGCAACCTTGCGAATCAACGGAAGATCAGTCAGTTCGAAAGAAGCAATTTTGTAGCACGGAACGTTCAGTGTTTCGAGAAAATCAACCGCTGTTTCATCGAATGGTGTGCTGAACGCTATCAACCCCAGTGCACGCGCGCGATCGAAGATGGGCGCATGCCATTCCCATGGCGTATGGGCTTCTTCATAGAGTTGATAAAGAGACTTTCCTGCCCATAAATTCGATGCATCGGAAATGAAGAACTCATCAACAGCCAGATCAAGGGTCATCGTGTCGGCCGTATAAGTCTGAATTTTGAGCGCGTGCGCACCGGCTTTGGCAG
>CAIVDK010000215.1 GCA_903904655.1 uncultured delta proteobacterium
ACGACAACTGATGCCGATGGCAAATACACTTTTACGGGACTTCTCAGCGGCTCCTATACGGTAACACCCGTCAAAACCGGCTTTACCTTCACCCCCAGCAGCAGGGCGGTGACCGTCAGCGTAGCAAACATTACCGGTGCGAATTTTACGGCGGCAGTCTATGTTGAGCCGACTTATACCATTTCCGGTGCGGTCAGCGGAGTGGTATTGGAAGGAGTGACCATCACATTGAGTGGTGCCGGGTCAGCTTCGACCACGACAAACGCCAGCGGGAATTACAGCTTTCCGAACCTTGTAAATGGCAGCTATACCGTAACGCCCTCCAAATCGGGTTATAATTTCAACCCGGTCAGCAGTTCGGTTGCCGTTAGCGGAGCGGACAGGAGTGCTATCAATTTTGAATCGTCAACCGCATATACTCAGGCCGATTTGACGGGGGCGTGGTATGTCAACGTCCTGCAAACAGACAGCAGTGACAGCAATAGCAAATGGTCCCGCCGCACGCTTACGTTTGATGCCACCGGAAGTCTGACCGCTGCGTCGTCGTGTCTGGACAGCGCGGGAAGCACAACCTGCCCGGCTGTAGGTTCACTTATGTGGACAATCAGTGCCGGGGGCGTAATCACCCCTGAAAATGGCGCCAGTGCGGACACTGGCCCCGTTCGTATGACGATGACGTCCACGAAGAATTTTATCGCGGGAACAAGCAGCAGTTCGAGCGGCTCATACCCTCAGTTGAGGGTCATCCAGAAAGTTGTGTCGGGCACGGTTTACGCAAGCGCCGACATACAGAGCAAATCATTTGTTTTCCACGAAATGATCGTCGGTTCCAACGCCAGCACAAAGTGGCGCTATGGGACAGGCGCGACGGTCGCGGACGGTACTGTAACCCTGACGAGTAAAACCGAACCTTCCGGCACAACAACGACCCCGGACACAACCTGGGGAACGCTGGCGCTGAATACCATAAGCGGCGTGGTTACCATGAGTGGGGCGTCGATGTCGACATTCCAGGGGTTTCTGGCGGACGACAAGAAAACGATCGTTGGAACATACACGGACAGCGCAACATCAACATACCGGCTGATGATTATTCAAGTGACCGCCCGGAATGATTATCCCGCCGGCCTGCTGCCTGCCTCTAAATGGGCCAGCAGCATCCTTGCCAAAAGTACCAATACCCTGGCCGGGGCCGGCTGGGTCTATTGCACCAACACGGTCGATGCCAGCGGCCACATGACGTTTGGCAGCGATTGGAACAGCGATAATAGTAACTTTAGGAGTAACAGGCCCACCACTTCCTTTACCGGCTCCCTCAGCTCGTCGGGCACCGTCACCATGGCCGGAAGTAACTACCATGGGCAGGCATCGGATGACTGGAACTTCCTCGTGGGAACCATGACTCTTAACGTGGATGTTATCTTCGTAGGCACGATCCCCGTATATTTTCTCCAGGTTAGCACAAGATAAAACCGCTCGACGGGTGGAGGCACTGCAAAAGCAGGCCTCCACCCGTCGCGGTCTTCAATCGGACCAGTGAAATTCCGTTCCCGCCAATATTTGCATTATCAGAGGGTTTCCGGAGGAAAGGCAATCACATCATCAATTATGGCCGTATTGGCCAGAAGCATCATCATCCGGTCGATGCCGAGTGCGATGCCGGCGGCTTCGGGCATGGTTTGCAGGGCTTGCAGAAATTTTTCCGGCATATCGTAATGCGCCCAATGCTTTGCGGCCCGTACCTCGGAAGCTTCTTCAAAACGCCGTCTTTGCTCATCCGCATCAGTCAGTTCCGAAAAGCCATTGGCCATCTCCATGCCCCCGATATAGAGCTCGAAGCGCTCCGCGACCGCCGGATCGCTCTTTTTTATTTTAGACAGCGCCGCAAGAGGGGCTGGATAATCGTAAAGAAATATTGGACGGTCGGCGCCCAGGCGAGGTTCGATATGCTCCACCAGGATTTCGTCAAACTGATCTTTCGCGAGGGCTTCCGGGCAACTCATGGGCGCATACCTGAAAAAGGCGTCAGCCACAGTGATTCTTTCCCAGGGTGACGTTAAATCAATTTTTCTATTCTGCCGGACAAGATACTGGTCGTATCCCATGTTTTTTAATGTGGCGATGAGCATGGCCTCGCATTGATGCATGAGTTGTTGGTAGTTAAATTGGGCGACATACCACTCCAGCATGGTGAATTCCGGCAGGTGCCGGTCGCCTCTTTCATCTGCGCGAAAGCATTTACTAAACTGGAAGATCCGGGGATAACCGGCAGCCAGAAGCCTTTTCATGCAGAGCTCGGGCGAGGTCTGCAAAAACCAGTTGCCCGATGGAATGGCTTCAATATGCTCCTCGGGTGCGGGCGAGGGGATTCTGATGGGCGTTTCAACTTCCAGAAAATCTTGCTTGATAAAGAAAGAACGGATGCTTTGGAAAAACCTGGCGCGCAGGCGCAGGGTTTGCGACTTTCGCGCCAGATAGAAATGATCATCTTGGTGGAATGTGCTCAAGTTGAATCAGCCTTTGACGCGGGTCAAATATTCTCCTGTGCGCGTGTCAATGCGGATTTTTTCTCCTTCGGTGACAAAGGTTGGCACGAAGATCGTGTATCCGGTCTGTACTTTAACCGGTTTGGTCGCGCCGGATACGGTGTCGCCTTTCGCCCATGGCTCGGCTTCGGTGACGACCAAGTCAACAAAGTTAGGCAGGCTGATACCGATGGGCCGGTCTTCAAACAGCAGAATTTCCACTTCGATATTGTCGAGTAAAAAATTTACCGCATCCCCGACCTGTTCTTCTGTCAGATAAACCTGCTCGTAGTTTTCATTGTCCATGAAACAATATTTGTCGCCTTCTTTGTAAAGGTACTGCATTTTCTTTTCACGCAGATCGGCCGTTTCAAAGTTGTCCACGGAGCGGAAGGTGCGTTCGAACTGGTTGCCGTTGAGCATGTTTTTGAGCTTGGTGCGATACAGAGCCTGTCCCTTGCCGGGTTTGACAAAGTTAAATTCGGTGATGATGAAGGGTTCGTTGTCGATTTTCAGGCGCAGCCCTTTTCTTAAATCGCTGGCGGTGTACATAACTGCTAATCTCCTTGGTTACCGGTTATCCGATAATTGAGTAATTTCTTTGATGCTCTTCCTAATCTAATTATTCAAAATTGTCAAAAAAATCTTGATGTTCCTTTAAATCATTTTTTATCGATTCGGACAGGGCCAGAATGGGAACTTTCCCTGCTTGTCCCGGCAGGTCGGCCACGTATTGCGGTAATGCCAGTCCGGAGCAATGTCTGCGGAGTTCTTCCATTATGGTCAGACCTTCCCGAATATCCGTGCGAAAATGGCCGCAGCCCTTCACTGGTTCACAGTGAAAAAGATAATAAGGACGGACGGATATCTTTTGCAATCCATATAACAAGCGTTGCATGACGGCAGGCTTGTCATTCACGTCTTTGAGCAAAACCGACTGGTTGGAAACAGGGATACCTGCTTCTTGGAGCATATTGCAGGCGCGCGTGGCATCCGCTGTGATCTCGGCGGGATGATTGAATTGCGTGTTAAACCACAACGGGCGGTAGCGTTTGAGCATCCGGCAGAGGTCTTTCGTGATTCTCATAGGCAAAATTGCGGGCATGCGACTGCCGATGCGCAACACCTCCACATGCGGTATGGCCGTAAACGAGGCCAGGATCATTTCCAGTTTCCCGTCGTCGTAAGTGAGCGGGTCGCCGCCGGAAAGAATGACTTCACGGACCTTAGGAGAATCCGCCACATAGCGAACCATTTTCTCCAACCGGTTTTTTAAGGTCGATGTTTCCGGGGTTTTCCAAAAACGCTTGCGATTGCAATGCCGGCAGTAAGTGGCGCAGGTTTTGGTGACTATGGCCAGAGCGCGGTCGGGATAGCGATGAATCAGTTTCGGCACCGGCATGCAACTGTCTTCATTCAGGGGATCCACAGGACTGTTTGGAAAAACTGAAATTTCCTTCAAATTGGGGATGCACTGCAAAGCGAGGGGGTCGTTTTCTTCGTCTTGCTGAATCAATGATAAATAGTAAGGGGTGATTGCCATAGGATAGGCGGAAAGCACAGGGCGAATTTTTTCCGCCCAAGGCATCGGCCTGCCCAAAATCCTGGCCAATCCTTTTATGGATGTGACACGGTTTTGAAATTGCCAGCGCCAGTCTCGCCAATCTTGAACAGACATATGGGGGAAGTGGGGAAACAGGATTTTATTGTTCATAACATTTTAAACCGTTTGCGGTGAATTGCGTATCACAATTTCTTATCCGTGCAAAGAAAATCCATGCGCTCCGGACGCTAAAAAAATACAGGAAATTGTTCCCCGGTCCACATAAACATTCATAACCATGATCAAGATCGGGAGAATCCCATTGGACTTAATTCAAAAACGTAAAGAACGGGTGGCGATGGTGGAAAATTCGAAGTTTATCAGGTTCAACGCTGATATCAATGAAATCAGGCGGAAACAAAAACCGGGTCCCACCTGATTTCATTTGTTCTTTTCATTTATTGACATTCCTATCCATCTATATTACTAATGTTTAAGATAAAACTTCAAGAGAGGAGTAGTCATTATGAAGAAATCAATTGTTTTGATGGGTCGTTTGGTCTTGTTGGTTTCAGGAATTTTTATGGTTGCACTGATCATCGGTTGCAGCTCTCTGTGTAGTAGCGTCAGTAATACGCCAGTTGCTTTAAAGGGCGTTTTTATGGATGGTCCGGTTGGCGGTATAAGCTATGCCACGGCAACACTCAAAGGTGTAACCGAGGAGGACGGTATTTTTAAATACAATCCGGGCGAGACGGTTGCGTTTTCAGTAGGCAGCCTGGCACTGGGTTCTGCCTCGGGCAAACCGGTTGTGACTCCCCTGGATCTTTTTCCGGACGCCAAGGGTGCATCCGATCAGCGCGTGGTGAATATCTGCGTTTTGCTTCAGACGCTTGACCAAGACGGTAATGCCGAAAACGGCATCCTGATTGCCGAAAAATCCGCCTCCTTCGTGTCACAATTTGGGAAAGACATCAATTTCAACAAACCGGCCAGGGCCTTTTCGTTTGACGCCGGATTACGTAGCGTGATGGCCGAATTGAACGATGTTGACGCATTCGGCGCAACACCCAGAGCCGTGAAACCGCCGGTCTTAGCACAGAAGCACCTGGAGGCGACGCTTGCAGGCCTGAAAAAAAAGGAAACACCAGCCCAAAAATAGTTTATTCATGATAGCAAATTTCAAAGGGCTTTTGCCGCAAGGTGAAAGCCCTCAGTTTATCATCCGTTTCCTATTTGCCTTTATACAAATACCGCTCAAAGAAGCGGTTGTAGCTTGTCCAGTCGGAATCGGCATTGGCGGCGTCGGCGGCGACAAAGCTTTGAAACGCGTTGACCTTGGCGTCGAGGTCGTCCATAAAATGGATGACCAGCGCTTCCATGGTCTTCGGGCGTTTGGGAGAACCGTATTCAAATTCGCCGTGATGGCTTAATATGATATGTCGCAACTCAAGCGCAAGCTGTGTCGGGAAATCCTCAATGGCTTCGATTTTTTTGTTGATCATTTCCACGCCCATGACCAGATGACCAATCATCCGGCCTTCGTCGCTATATGCAATCAGACTTTCATAAGAGAATTCGTAAATTTTGCCGATGTCGTGCAGCATGCCGCCGGCGATCAACAAATCTCTGTTTAACTGCGGATAATGATCCGCTGCGCGATCCAGCAGTTGCACGACGGAAAGCGTATGTTCGAGCAGACCGCCCAGGTAGATATGGTGAAACCCTTTGGCCGCCGGCGCTCGCCGGAAAAGTTCTGCTGTTTTTTCATCATGAAAAAAAGCGGCGAGTAGCTTTTTTATAGGCTCAGATGAAATGGTATCGATGAAAGCAAGGATGTCTTGAAACATCGCCGTCGTATCCATTTTACTGACCGGCAGGTAATCCGACGTATCAATGTCTTCCGAGACGCAGGGTTTAATGGTGATAATGGATATCTGAAGCGTGTTGCGGTAACTGAGCGCCCGGCCTTCGATGTAAATGATGTCGCCTTTTTTAAAGACGCGATCCAACTCCACGGCGTTATCCCAGACCTTTCCGTCCATTTCACCCGTTTTGTCTTTCAAGCGGATGTTTAAATAAGCTGAGCCTTTCTGGGAAAAGGCCATGCTCTTTTCCGCGACTAAAAATGAAGAAGCGATTTTATCGCCTTGCTTGATGTCTTGAAGATAAATTTCTTTGGTTTTCAAATGAACCGCCTTTCTTGAGAAGTCATGTTTTTTGAGAGGTATTTTTTAGAGTTTTTCCCGCAATATCCGGTGATCTCCCACGCGCACTGTCAGTTTGCTGACGTCGAAATATTCCATGAGCGGAATGATGTATTTGCGCGAGAGTCCTGTTAATTCTTTAAAAGTTGCCGGTGTCGCCTGACCGTCCCGTGCAAGCTTTGCTTTGTAATCTTCGCGCAATTTGGTAAGCGCCTCGCGCGCAAAGCACAAATCTTCATTGATCTTGATGAGCTCGCCGTCTTTGAGCATTAGTTTGACGATGTGTTGCGCCTTGCCTTTCGAATCTTTAAAGCCGTTCATGACGTCGGAAAGAGACGGTGGCGTCAGTCCGGCCTGCATATAAGTTGATGCAATGGATTGACGTAAGGCGTCCTCTTCACCCGCCAGTTGCACGAGATAGGATGCCAATCGGACGTTGTCTTTATCGCTGACGAGGACTTCTTTTTTTCCGAGACTTGCAAGGATCATGTTAAAAAGTTTGGCGGACACCGTAGCGGCCAGCGCCGCCTTGAGTTCTTCCCTGGATATGCCTTCCTTCAAAGGATTTTTCTTGTGATAGTCCGCGAGGCTTTTAATAATAAGTTCTTCTAGTTGAGTATACAAAAGGGCGGATATGGAGGTTGTGTCATCGCTGGAAAGCAAGATGGCCTGGCGGCTGGAAAATAATTTCTCCAGCGCCTCACGGATTTTTTTGACATGGACGCCCAGCCGAAAAGCGAGCGACCGGATATTGATGCCGGCGAAACCGGCCCGTTCTAATAGAATGGAAATTTTTTCCGGCAAGGCGCCGTTTTGCAGGGTTTGTAGATCGTCGAGTATTTTTATATTTTTTCTTTTATGCTTTCCCGGCAGCGGATCGAGAATCCGACCGCCGCCGATAGTGGTCACCGGTGAATAACTGCGCAGTACGAAATGATCGCCCGCTACCACCACATCCGCATCGGCCAGAATGAGCTGGGCAAAGGATTTTTCGCCGGGGGATAGTTCATCCGCATCCAGCAGAACAATTCGCGTCATGATTTCCGTCGTTCCGGTGTGCAAACGCACCAACGCCCGGTTTTTCAATTTCCGGGTATTTCCGGCCAGGTATTCAAAGGCCACATCAAGCCTTTGTGTGGGCCAGACCGTCTGCGGACGCACCAGAACGTTGCCTCGTTCAAGCGTCGATTTTTCAATGCCCTGAAGATTGAGGGCGGTGCGCTGGCCTGCGAAAGCTTCTTCCACGGGGGCATTGTGCACCTGGATGCCCCGGATCCGCGCAGAAATATCTTCCGGCAGAATCTGAATATCTTCAGCCACTTTGATCTTATCGGAAATCAGCGTGCCGGTTACCACGGTACCGAATCCTTTCATCGTAAAGATGCGGTCAACCGGCAGACGGAAAATGCCGTCATCGGTTTTTTCTTTCAACTGGTCTACGGTTTTATCAATTTCAGTCAGCAACGCCTGAACGCCGGTTTCTTTAACCGCCGAAACCGGCACGATGGACGCATTTTCCAGAAAAGTGCCTTTTAGATAGTCGGTAATTTCGGAGCGCACCAACTCCAGCCAGTCTTTATCCACCAGGTCAATTTTGGTTAGAGCCACAAGGCCCGTCGTAATTCCCAAAAGCGAGCAGATTTGCAGATGTTCCTTCGTTTGCGGCATGATGCCTTCATCCGCGGCGATGACCATTAAAACCAGATCAATACCGGCTGCGCCGGCTACCATGTGTTTGATAAATTTTTCATGTCCCGGCACATCGACAATGCCGAGTGTATGGCCGGAAGGAAGCGAAAGTGAGGCAAACCCCAGTTCAATGGTAATGCCTCTTTCTTTTTCCTCTTTGAGGCGGTCGGTGTCAATGCCGGTCAGGGCTTTGATTAACGATGTTTTTCCGTGATCCACATGACCGGCTGTGCCCAAAACGAAATGTTGCATGTTTTTTCCTGCTAACTCAATTTTAGTGATGAACTGGAATAACAAACTCCCGCCATTTTCACAACATCATATTTCCGGAAACGACGTTTGACAGTGAAAATAGCTGATGATTTAATTCTTGAAAAACCGATTCGGAATTGTTAGATAAGGAAAAAGAGGTGTTTTTTGCGCATTCTTGGTTTGGACTACGGCGAGAAAAGAATCGGTGTGGCCGTCTGTGATGAGTTGGGGTTGACGGCTCAGGGCCTGCCGACGCTGATTCGTAAAACAAAAAAACATGATTTGGAAATTTTGAGCCATTGGATTCGGAATTATTCGGTTCAGAAAATTGTCATTGGATATCCTTTGCGACTGGATGGTTCCGAAGGCATCCAGTGTGAAAAGGTTAACCGTTTTGCCCGAATGCTTAATAAAACATTTTTGTTGCCCGTGATGAAATGGCCGGAGACCTTGTCGACCAAAGAGGCTGAAGATATTTTAATTTCATCCGGTGTCCGCTGGCAAAAAAGAAAAGGGAAAGTAGATCAGTTGGCGGCTTGCCTGATTTTGCAAAATTATCTGGATTGCGCTGATAAATCAACTGCCGGGCAATTTTGAATCCTGCCCTTTCGATATTCCAATTATTATGAACCCTTAAAATGTGGCGAAGAATGAAGATAAAGATAAACAAATATTTATTTTATGCCTTTTTACTGCCGTGTGTCCTGGTCATTGTGTTTAGCGTAGGGCTGTTCATCTATGCAAAGACTCCGATTGATGCGGCGAAAGTTAAAACCGTATTGGTCGATATTCCGACAGGCACCAGTTTGATTAAAGTGACGAAAATTCTCATGGAGATCGGGTTAGTTGAAAACAGGTTTTTGTTTTATGGGTTAGTCGGAGTCAAGGGGGGCACCCGGTCTATTCGCGCCGGTGAATACGAGTTTACCACTTCTCTTTCCCCGTCTGAACTGGTTGATAAACTCATTCGTGGAGACATTAAAAGTTATCGCGTAACGATTCATGAGGATTATTCGCTGAAGGAAGTTGCCGCGCGTCTCAAAGAATACAAGTTGATCGATGAAAAAGCCTTTTTTGAATTGGCTGAGGATGATGTGTTTTTGTCATCTTTGGGGGTAGAGGGATCTTCAATTGAAGGATATCTTTTTCCTGACACATATTTTTTAAATCGCTCCATGAGCACCAGACAGATTATGCGCATGATGGTGGATCGTTTCTGGAGTAAAATTTCACCGGAGATGATTAATAAAGCGGCGAAAAAAGGTCTTGATGTCCATCAATTTGTGACTTTTGCCTCACTTGTCGGTAAAGAGTCTGGAAGTTCAGAAGAAAAGTCAATGATTTCGGCTGTTTTCTATAATCGACTGAAAAAGAGAATGCCCCTCCAGAGTGATCCTACTACTGTTTATGATCTGAAAGATTTCAATGGGCAAGTTCTGCGGAGTCATTATAAAAGAGAATCTCCATATAACACATATATTATCAGAGGGTTACCTCCAGGACCCATAGCCAATCCGGGACTGGATTCTTTTCAGGCGATTCTTAACCCGGCGGATGTTGATTATCTCTATTTTGTTTCCCAAAAGGACGGCACTCACTTTTTTTCATCATCATTAAATGATCATAACAATGCGGTCCTGCGTTTTCGCAACGTCACCAATGGTAGTGAATAAGGGACAGTTGCGATGTCTTGCTATTTATCTATTTAATTTTATTTTGTTTTACTGTTTATCCCTGCCTTCTTTGTAATGCCGTCCATAACGAATAAATGTTTCTTTCGGATTGTCTGGAAAATCTTTCATGCAAATCGGTTGTCATAAGCGATTTACTTTTCCTGTTTTCTTAGTGATTTTAAGTGACTTGGTAAGAAAAAATATTCATTTTTTTCTTGACAAAGCCAGTTTCCCTCTCTATAGTCGGCCATGTGGAGTAAAGTGGCTTATTGTGGAGGGGATTAGAGTGTCTGATTTTCGTGGCCAGTATCATCACAGCATCGATGAAAAAGGGAGAATAATCTTCCCGTCCAAGTTCCGCGACGTATTTGCGGAAAAGTATGACAATCGAATGGTCATTACGAATTGGGATGGGTATTTAATAGTATTCCCCTTTGCTGAATGGCGAATCATTGAAGAAAAAGTATCACAAAAGCCCATCCTGAACAAGGGGTTTCGCGATTTTCAGCGATTCTTTATGTCCGGAGCCGTGGACTGTAATTTGGATAGTCAGGGACGAGTGCTGATCCCCCCGACACTGCGCGAATATGCGAAACTGGAAAAAGATATCATCCTGGCAGGAATGCTGAAAAATATAGAAATCTGGCCCAAAGACCGTTTTGAAGAAAAAATAAAAATGGCCAGTGGCGAAATTGACAGAGATAACGATATCGCTGCCGATTTGGGGATATGACCATGAGCGCCGATTTTACTCATGAGCCGGTGATGCGCGAGGAAGTGTTGTCGTGGCTGGTGGGAAATAAAACCGGCATTTACGTGGACGGCACGATAGGCGGCGCGGGGCATGCCCGCACGATTCTGGAACAGACTGAGGCCACACTGATCGGAATAGATTGTGACGCAGATGCCCTCAAGGCTGCCGAAGAGAGGCTGGCGCCGTTCGGATTGCGCAAGGTCTTAATCAAGGCAAACTTTGCCGATCTGGCCTCCGTGCTGAAAGACTTGCATATTGATAAAATTGACGGTGTTCTACTGGATTTGGGGGTTTCTTCCCATCAACTGAATACAGCGCACAGGGGATTTAGTTTCAGCCAGGTAGCGCCACTGGATATGCGGATGGATCAAGACTTGAGGTTTTGTGCTTATGATATTGTCAACCATTTCACGCTATCTGAACTGGAAAAGATTATCAGGTTATACGGGGAAGAAAAAATGGCCGCAAGAATCGCCAGGGCAATATCGCGAGTAAGACAAGTCTCTCCGATTGAGACGACGGTGGAACTGGCCGGTCTAGTCGCCTCGGTCATGCCTGCCCACATGAAGCGTCAGAAGATCCATCCCGCCACCCGCACTTTTCAGGCGTTGCGGATTGCCGTCAACCACGAACTCGATTGTATTGTTCCGGCGCTAGAAGGCGCCATAGGCGCGCTTTCGGTCGGTGGACGCCTTTGCGTGATTTCCTTTCACTCGCTGGAGGACCGGATCGTTAAAAATACCTTTCGCGATCTGGCGGCGACCTGTGTTTGTCCGAAAGATATTCCTTACTGTGTTTGTCAAAAAAAAGCCGTCCTGAAAGTTTTGACACGTAAAGCGGTGGTGCCTTCCATGAGCGAAACTCAGCTAAACCCGCGTGCTCGTAGCGCAAAGCTGCGTGTGGCAGAGAGGATTTAAAATGGCGCAGACGGCAGGAACACAGGCCATTCCACAGAGCCGACAAATCAAAGAAGCTAGCACCGCCTCTTTCGGCGTGAAGTATCCTACCTTTATTGTGGTGGCTCTGGTCTTGATGTTTGTCGCAGTGATTTATGTCGGTTCGCACATCCGCATGACCAAGATGGAATATGGCATTGCCGCAGCGTTAAATGCCAAAGAAAATTTACTGGAAGAACAAAAGAGACTGAAGCTAGAATTAGCAATGCTCAAAGCGCCGCAGAGAATTGAAGATATTGCCGTAAATAAGCTGCAGATGTCCTATCCCGCTGCGGAGCAGGTGATTGTTTTAAAACAAACGGGGAAGTGAGTATGGCGGCAGACTCGAAAAAATGGCTGAAGTTCCGGTTGACCAGCCTTCTGGCGATTTTTTTGATTTTGTTTATTGCTTTATTGTCCCGTGCCTTTCAATTGCAGGTTTTATCCGGCGAGAAATTAAAAAAGCTGGCTCAACGACAGCATATCACTACGTTACCGATTCATTCCGAAAGAGGGATGATTTATGACCGCAACGGTGAGAAGCTGGCCATGTCGGTATTGGCGGATTCCGTGTGCGCGGACCCGACCAAGATTACCGATCAGGCGAAAGTGTCCCGGCAGATCGCGGCTATTCTGAATCTTGATTCATCGGCCGTTTTTAAAAGAATTTCCGAACCGAAGAGTTTTTGCTGGTTGGCCAGAAAAATTTCTCAGCAGCAGGCGGCGCAAGTGGAAGCTGCGGACATTGAAGGTGTCTTTTTGATTAAGGAGCCAAAACGGTTTTATCCGAACGGTCCACTCGCGGCTCATTTAATCGGATTTTCCGGTTTTGACGCCGAGGGACTGGAAGGACTCGAAAAGAAATATGATGCGCATTTAAAAGGAACGCCGGAAAAACTGAGCTGGGCAAGAGATGCTAAAGGAAAAAAACTTTTCCTGCATGTTGAACGGAATATTTCTCCCAAAGGTGAGAGCGCCAATCTGGTTCTGACCATTGACAGCCGCATCCAGTATCTGGTGGAAACGCATCTGAAGGAAGCTGTGCTGGATAAAGGAGCAAAAGGCGGCATTGCGATCGTCATGGATCCGAAAACAGGTGAGATTCTGGCCATGGCCAATGAGAAAGGATTCAATCCAAACAATATTAAGGGGTTGACGTCGGAGGTCTGGCGAAACCGAGCGATTACAGACTCCTTCGATCCCGGTTCAACATTTAAACCCTTTTTGGTCGCTGGCGCCCTGGAAGAAAAAGTTGTCAAAGAATCAGACCGGTTTTATTGTGAGGATGGATATTATACCGTTGCCAATCGGGTGATTCGGGAAGCCAATCGGAAACGTCACGGCTATCTTGCTGTGCGGGATATTCTGAAGTACTCCAGCAATATCGGCTCCGCGAAAATCGCGGAAAAGCTCGGTCGAGAAAAGTTTTATTCCTATATTAAAAATTTTGGTTTTGGATCGAAAACAGGAATTGATTTATCCGGTGAGGCTGCAGGCGTTTTAAGGCCTGTGAAGAATTGGACCAAAGTGGACACGGCAAACATTGGTTTCGGTCAGGGTATTTCGGTTACGGCCCTTCAGCTTATTTCCGCCATGTCGGCGATAGCCAATAACGGGATTTTGATGAAACCCTACATTGTACGAGGGCTTACGGATAAAAATAACAATCCGATTAAAATGTATGCTCCGGAAACCGTACGCCGGGTCGTTTCTCCCGATACGGCAAAACGTATGACCGCCATGCTGACTGAGGTGGTCGGCGCTGAGGACGGCACCGGCAAAAGAGCTCATATTATCAATGTGGAGGTTGCCGGCAAAACCGGGACCGCGCAGAAATTTGATTTTGCACGTGGTGTTTATTCATCAGAAAAGGTGCGCACCTCGTTTATCGGATTCTTCCCTTCCGATAATCCGCAGGTGGTGATTTTGGTGATTCTCGATGAACCGAAGCGTGACAAGTGGGGCGGTGTAGCCGCAGCGCCGGTTTTTAAAAATATCGGCGATCAGATTCTCAATTGTTTCAAGACGAACATTCGGGAAACGCCGGTGTTCGAGCCTCAAAAGATAGACAATCTGCAATGGGTTGCAGCGGACAAATCCCTGGTTGATGACATGATGACAGATGAGATGGATGATGATTCACGCATGCCGGACTTTAAGGGCTTGACCATTCGGGAGGCATTGAAAATGGCGAAATCCAGATCGATTGAACTGCAGGTATCCGGCAGCGGCTGGGCTGTGAGCCAGTCCACGGAGCCCGGATCAGTCTTAAGCGATGAACGATTGTGTAAAATTGTCTTTGCGATGAAAAACTGAGGTATGATGGAACTGCGGCAATTACTCCAAGGCATTAATATGATCGGGAATAAGGCAGATCAAACAGGCGACGTGTCATCGGTCTGTTACGCTGCGGATCAATGCGAAAAAAGCTCACTGTTTGTCGCGATCCCAGGACTGGCCCATGACGGTCATGATTTTATCAGTCAGGCGATTGAGCGCGGTGCGCGTTTTATTATTCATCAAAAAGACATTAACCTGCCTGACGGAATCATCGCCATCAAAGTGTCCGACAGCCGCCGCGCGTTAGGATTGCTCGCGAAAAATTATTTCGGTGATCCGTCTTCCCGGCTGACCCTCATCGGCATTACGGGGACCAGCGGGAAGACGACCGTGTCCTATCTGCTGGAATCGATTCTGATAGCCGCCGGTTTTCGCTGCGGTGTTTTAGGGACGGTCAATTATCGATACAACGGTAAAATATTGCCGGCGCCGAACACCACGCCGGAATCTTACGAAATGCAAAAAATCCTGAGCGAGATGGTTAGGTCCGGCGTGACGCATGTGATCGCCGAAGTGTCGTCGCACGCGCTCGATTTAAGAAGAGTTGATGATTGCGATTTTGATCTGGGTATCTTCACCAATCTCAGTCCGGAGCATTTGGATTACCATAAAGATATGGAAGATTATTTCCGGGCCAAAAAAAGATTTTTCACTGAGCTTTTACCGCAAAGCAAAAAAGCCAGTCCCAAAAAAATGATTATCAACGCCGATGATCCGTGGGGACAAAGACTGCTTAGCGAGGTTCGGAAACCCGCGTTTGCCTATGGCATGGAAAAAAATACCGGAATGACGGTTGAGCGTGAGGAGATAACGCTCAACGGTATCCGGGCTGAGATTCACCTTGCCGGAAAGACAATAGCTGTGGCCTCCGGGCTCATCGGTCGATTCAATTTGTCCAACATTCTGGCTGCCACCGCCGCCGCGTCTGTTTTGCGCGTGACACCTGCCGTCATCGAGGCCGGGATCAAAAATTTACCCTGTGTGCCGGGGCGTCTTGAAAAAGTGGAATCATCAGCTGGTATTCATGTCTTTGTCGATTACGCCCACAAGCCGGATGCTTTAAAACAGGTGCTGCAAAACTTAGATAAACTCAAGCAAAAAAGAATATTGACTGTCTTTGGCTGCGGCGGTAATCGCGATCGCGCTAAAAGGCCGTTGATGGGCGAATCAGCAACGCACTACAGTGATTTGACAATTGTAACCTCCGATAATCCACGGCGCGAAGAGCCGCAGTCAATTATCGGTGAAATCGAGGCGGGGATCGACCAGAGAAAAACAAGAAAAGTACCGCCGGAACATCTTTTGTTTATTGATGACATACACACCTATACGGTGATTGCCGACCGGAAGGCCGCTATTGTTGCCGCCATACGTGTGGCTGAGCCGCAGGACATTGTCCTGATTGCCGGGAAAGGCCATGAAGATTATCAGATTCTGGGAACAAAGAAAATACCGTTTGACGACCGAGTGATCGTAGCGCAAGCCCTGCAAGAGAAATTCCCGGAGCTTTCGGAATGTGTATCCCCGGTGTTTTCCATGACCGAGGTGCTTACCGCTACCGGCGGACGCCTGATTGCCGGAAACAAGGAAACCAAAGCTTACGGTGTTTCCACCGATTCCAGACACATTTCCAAAGGCAACCTATTTATCGCCCTCACGGGAGAGAATTTTGACGGCCATGCCTTCGTACAGAAGGCCGCAGACGACGGCGCATCTTGCGTTATCGTTGCTGACGCCCGCAAGATCAATCTGGAAAAGATCAAGGCACTGGCCTGCGTTATTGAAGTGAATGACACCCTGCGGTCGCTGGGATATCTCGCGCACGCTTACCGCCAACGTTTTTCCATTCCCGTGATCGGACTAACCGGTTCTTCGGGCAAGACGACTACCAAGGAAATGCTGTCTTGTATCCTGGGCGAGGAAAGAAAAGTTCTCAAGACGGAAGGGAATTTAAATAATCTGATTGGATTGCCGCAAACCATCTTCCGCATAACGGATCAGCACGAAATCGTTGTCCTGGAAATGGGAACCAACACACGCGGCGAAATCAAAAGGTTGACGCAAATTGCCGCGCCGGATATCGGGCTCATCACCAATGTCGGTCCCGCCCATCTGGAGGGATTCGGTTCGGTTGATATTGTGCGTGAGGAAAAAGGCGATTTATTTTTTAATATGATTCCGTCAGGCATTGCGGTTGTTAATCTTGATGACGAAGCGGTTTGTAAAGTATCCGAACGATGGTTCGGACGCCGCGTCACGTTTAGCATGAGCGCTGCCGCCGATGTCGGTGTGAACGATATCAGAAAAAACGGTGTTCGGGGAACGAGCTTCAACCTGCTTATGGGTGGCCGTGCGCATAAGGTGGACATGAAAGTTGTCGGCATTCACAATGTCTATAACGCGATAGCCGCCGCCGCGACGGCCGTTGCCTGCGGCATCAGTATCGAATCGATTCGGCGGGGCCTGACTTTGTTTCATGCGGTGGGCGGACGCATGGAGATGATCAAACTGCAAAACGGCGCGTATTTGATCAATGATGCCTACAATGCCAATCCCGCGTCCGTGCGGGAAGCCCTGTTGACCCTGAAGGATTTAAAGAATGCGCACAACGCATTCGTGTTTTTAGGCGATATGCTGGAATTGGGTGAAGCCGCACAGGAGATGCATCGCAGTGTCGGGCTACTGCTCGCAACCATTGGGGTGACGGCTGTTTTTCTTCAGGGAGATTTTGCCGACGTGACGGCGGCGGGCGCACTGGAAGGTGGATTGCCCCAAGAGCAGATCACGTATTTGAATGACGTGGAAGAAACGATCGCTTTTTTAAAAAAGCAGTTACGCAAAGGCGATTGGATTTTAGTCAAAGGATCCCGCCGGATGAAGATGGACAGAATTGTGGCGAGGATCTGCGAGGATTTCGGCGCTGAAAAAACCGAAGGCAGGACGGCGGTGCATTAAGGGGGAGAACAAAAGTGATTTACGAATTTCTATATCCGTTGCATACGATGATTTCATCCTTCAACGTGTTTCGTTATATCACGTTTCGGACGATTTTCGCTTCGATCACGGCATTGCTGATTTGTCTGGTCTTGGGACGCTGGCTGATTCGCAAACTGCAAAGCCTGCAAATTGATCAGCAGATACGTGAAGACGGGCCGAAAACTCATCTGGTGAAGAAAGGAACGCCCACGATGGGGGGCATCCTCATCATCTTTGCGGTGGTCATCTCCACATTGTTGTGGGCCAATCTTGCTGTTGGTTATGTCTGGCTGGTTCTGCTGGTGACGGTCGGGTTTGGTTTGATAGGCTTTTTGGATGATTACTGGAAACTGGCCGGTAAAAGTTCCCACGGCGTCTCCGGGAAAACACGGCTCGCCGCGGAAATTATGATCGCCTTGTTTGTCGGCGTTATTTTATATTTCAAACCGGGATTTAACTCGCAGGTGACGATTCCCTTTTTTAAGACCGTTTTGCCCAATCTGGGCTGGGGATACATCCTGCTTTGCGTTTTTATTATCGTGGGTGCGGCCAATGCCGTGAATCTGACGGACGGCCTCGACGGCCTGGCGACTGGCCCCGCAGGCATCTGTTTTGCGACATATTTACTGTTTGCCTATTTTGTCGGTAACGTGAAAGTGGCGCATTATCTGCAAATTCCTTATGTCCCCGGCGCCGGGGAGTTGTCCGTGTTCTGCGGGGCGTTGATGGGCGCAGCGATCGGCTTTCTGTGGTTTAATGCCTATCCGGCGGAAATATTCATGGGGGATGTCGGATCGCTGTCGATGGGCGGAGCGCTGGGAACGGTAGCCATCATCACGAAACAGGAGATTTTGCTGGCGATTGTCGGCGGTGTTTTTGTGATGGAAACTTTTTCCGTCATTTTCCAGGTCGGTTATTTCAAACTGACGGGAGGCAAACGGATTTTCCGGATGGCGCCGATCCATCATCATTTTGAACTCAAGGGCTGGGCGGAACCGAAGGTGATTGTCCGGTTCTGGATCATTTCGATACTGCTGGCGCTTGTGGCGATAAGCACCTTAAAATTACGTTAGAGGAACCATGGAATTTACAGGAAAGAAAATAGTCGTCATCGGCATGGGGAAAACGGGGATCGCCACTGCGGCGTTTCTCGGGGGTCTCGACGCGACCGTTGTAGCCGTCGATGAAAAACCGCTGCGTGAGTGGGGAGAAGCGTTTGAACAACCAGTCGGTCAACCAGGGCTTACCGTCGGCAACTATGACGTGACGGCGCTCGACGGCGTTGATCTGGTGGTGCCTTCGCCGGGGATCCCCCCATACAATGATATGTTAGCGGCCGCGCAAAAAAGAAATATTCCGATTATCAGTGAGATTGAATTGGCCTATCGTTTTATCAAAGTTCCAATCATCGCTGTGACGGGCACCAATGGTAAAACCACCACAACCACCCTGCTGGGCAAGATTCTGGCGCATGCCGGGAAGAAAGTATTTGTCGGTGGGAACATCGGCAATCCTTTAATTGAATATGCCGGATCCCCCCAGACCGATGATTTCATTGTCGCGGAAATCAGCAGTTTTCAACTTCAGTGGACAGAAACATTCCGTCCACATGCCGCCATGCTGCTTAATATTACCTGCGATCATGTTAATTATCACGGATCGTTTGAAGAATACCGGCGTGTCAAGGCCAGTATCTTTGAACATCAACAGGAAAGTGATCTGGCGATTCTGAATGCTGAAGATAAAACACAGGAAGGACTGGCCGTGTCGAGTCGGGGGCAGGTGGTCCGATTCAGTTCACGTCGAGCGCTTCGTCCGGGAATATCCTTACAGAATGATGTGATCGTTTACAGCAAACCGGACGGTACTGAAGAGCGTTATCCTTTGAGCATGATTCCTCTTCCCGGTTTGCATAACGTGGAAAACGTCATGGCGGCTGTGGTGGCGGCTCGTTTCTGCGGCTGTTCATCGGAGAGTATTATTGAGGCCGTATCCCTTTTTCGCGGGTTGCCGCATCGCATCGAGCTTGTCGGAGAAAAACATTCAGTCCGATTTTATGATGATTCCAAAGGAACCAATGTGGATGCTGTTGTCCGCGCGCTTCAGACCTTTTCCACGCCGGTCATTTTGCTTTTGGGCGGACGGGATAAAGATGGAAATTTTGATGCACTGCAACCGCTATTGCCATCAAAAACAAAACAGGTTATTTTATTCGGCGAGGCGCGGGACAGCATTTTGCCGCAGCTGGGCAATATCGTGCCGATGAGTAAAGAGCCGACGCTCAAGGCGGCCGTCGAACATGCTTATCGCGACGCCTTGCCCGGAGATATTGTGCTTTTGTCGCCGGGATGCGCGAGTTTTGATGAGTTTGCCAATTATAAGGAACGGGGAAATTACTTTAAGGAAGTGGTCAGGAATCTATAAATGGAAGCTGCTGTAAAAAAAGAAACCAACACACCGGATATTATATTGCTACTGGTTACCTTGATTCTGGTGACGATAGGCACCGCGATGATTTATTCGTCGAGTTCCATTCTGGCTCTGGAAAAATTTAAAGACGGACAATTTTTTCTTAAGAAGCATTTGTTTTTTGTTTTTGTCGGTCTGTTGATGATGATCGTGATGACCAAGATTCCTTACGAACAATTAAAGAAGGTGGCCTATCCCAGCGTGATCGTCTCCGTTGTTTTACTGCTACTGCTTTTCATTCCGTTTGTCGGCATTAGAAGGGGCGGCGCGACCCGCTGGCTCAATATGGGCGTGTTTTCGTTTCAGGTGACTGAATTGGTCAAGGTGGCGATGGTGATTTTTCTGGCGCATCTTCTGACACGAAAGGTGCACCATCTGAAGAAATTCAGCCGGGGTGTTTTGATTCCTTTGTCGGTGACAACGGTCATCATGTGTTTAATCATACTCCAGCCGGATTTCGGCACCATCGTCATTATCATGTCGATCCTGCTTTTGATGCTGTCTCTGGCCGGTTCCCGGATCACCCATTTGATGTTTCTCGGCGCGGCCTTTATCCCCGTAGGAATCTGGCTGATCATGCACAAGGGTTACCGGATGGCGCGCCTGACGGCTTTTCTGGATCCATGGAAAGACGCGGACAATACAGGCTTTCAGCTCATCCAGTCCTTGATTTCCTTCGGATCGGGCGGTGTGACGGGCCAGGGCATTGGCGACGGCATGCAAAAATTATTTTATCTGCCGGAACCGCACACGGATTTTATTCTGGCGGTCATCGCTGAGGAAAGCGGTTTTATCGGCGTGACAGTCGTTATTGTTATGTTTATTTTCTTCCTGCTGCGCGGCTTTATGATTGCTTTTCGTGCACCGGATCTTTTTGGAACATTGCTGGCCGCAGGCCTTACGATGCTGATTGCCATGCAGGCGTTTATTAATATCGCGGGGGTGATGGGGTTGATCCCGCTTAAAGGTTTGGCGCTGCCTTTCTTAAGTTACGGCGGCACATCGTTTGTTATGAGTATGCTGGTGGTGGGGATCTTGTTGAATATTTCCACGCAGCGGACCTGAGCAGCGAAAGGATAAAACCCATGCGCATCGTCATCGCGGGAGGAGGCACAGGCGGTCATTTGTTTCCCGGCATTGCCGTTGCGGAGGAGTTTTTAAAACGCGATCCTCAAAGCCGTGTGATTTTTATCGGCACAAAAAAAGGGATCGAACACAGACTGCTTAAGCCATTGGGTTACACCCTATCGGAAATTGATGTGGAAGGTTTGAAGGGAAGAGGTTTAACGGCGTTGATGAAAGGCTTGTGGGCGATCCCAAACAGTATGTGGCAGTCCGGACGAATCCTTGCGGACTTTCAACCAGACGTCGTTATCGGGGTCGGCGGCTACGCTTCCGGTCCCGTCGTGATGGCCGCGTACCTGATGGGTATTCCCACCGCTATCGCCGAACAAAATGCCTTGGCGGGAAATACCAACCGCATTTTAGGAAAGTTTGTTCAAAAAATATTTCTGACCTATGAGCAAAGTAAAAACTTGTTTGCGGCCCAAAAAGTTTCCGTTACGGGCAATCCGGTCCGGGCGGCGATAGCCCATGGTCTGAGTCGGATGAAAGAAAAGAAGGCAGGTCGACAGATTCTCATTTTCGGCGGATCGCAGGGAGCGACGGCCATTAATAAAACGGTGGTGGCCATGCTGCCGCTGATGCAGAAAATGAAAGATAGAGTCAGCGTTGTCCATCAGACAGGTGAGCGTGATCTGGCAATGGCGAAGCAGGCTTATGAACAGTATGGCATCGAGGCTCAGGTCAGCTCGTTTATTGTGGACATGGTTCCCGCCTACGCGGCCGCCGATCTGATCATTTGCCGCGCCGGCGCAACGTCACTTTCGGAAATTACGGTAGCGGGAAAAGCCTCCATTCTGATTCCCTTTCCATGGGCGGCTAATGATCATCAAACTCTGAATGCGCAGGCGATGGTCGAAGCCGGCGCCGCTGCAATGATTCGGGAGAGTGAACTCACCGCTGAAAAACTATTTTCGCTTGTGGAAAACTTACTGGGTGACGATCAAAAATTGCGGGACATGGAAATCAAATCAAAAAAGTTGGGCAGGCTCGATGCCGCCGCAAGAATTGTCGACGCCTGTCAGCAATTGGTATTGAAGAATGAGCATGAAAGTAAAAAACGAGGAATAAATTAAAATGGGAAAAGATCGAGAAACCGGATTTATGCAGCGCAAAGTCAAGCGCATCCATTTTGTCGGCATCGGCGGCATCGGCATGAGCGGCATCGCTGAAGTGCTGCTGAATCTCGGTTACGGCATCAGCGGTTCGGACGTTCAGATCAACGATACGACGCTGCGCCTGCAGCGACTGGGCGCGCAGGTGGCGCATGGACACGCGGCGGAAAATATCGGCAGCGCGGATGTGGTGGTGACGTCTACCGCCGTGAAGACGGACAATCCGGAGGTGATTGAAGCGCATCGTAAAAATATTCCGGTAATTCCTCGCGCGGAAATGCTGGCGGAACTTCTGAAAATGAAATTTTCCGTCGCCGTTTCCGGCAGCCACGGTAAAACGACCACGACCTCCATGGTCTCGACCCTTTTGGCTGAGGGCGGTCTAGATCCCACCATGGTGATCGGCGGTAAATTGGCGAGCATCGGATCCAATGCCCGGTTGGGCGATGGCGATATCATCGTTGCGGAAGCGGACGAAAGTGACGGCTCGTTTTTGAAGTTGTCGCCCACCATTGCCGTCGTTACAAATATCGACCGCGAACATCTGGATTATTATCCGGGCATCGAAGAAATTAAGGCGGCCTTTTTAAAGTTCGCCAATATTGTTCCTTTCTATGGCTGCATCGTGATGTGCAATGACAATGAGCATGTGCGCGAGATTGCCGGATCGATTAAGCGCCGCGTCATTACGTACGGGATCGAGCAGCCCGCGGATTATTGCGCCCGTGATATCCGATATTTGGAAACCAAAACACTGTACCAACTGTCTTATCGAGGAGAAAGTCTGGGCGATGTTGAGTTGATCGTGCCCGGTCTTTTCAATGTCTATAACTCGATGGCGGCCGTGGCCGTGGGACGTGAGCTGGGGCTGGATATAGCCACCATCCGCAGGGGTCTCTCCGCTTTCTCCGGCGTGCAGCGCCGTCTGGAGATCAAGGGTACGGCAGGCGGGATCACGGTCGTGGATGATTATGGACATCACCCGACAGAAATTGTGGCGACGCTTAGCGCGGCCAGGCAAATGTGGAAGGGCCGGCTGATTGTTGTTTTCCAGCCACACCGCTATACGCGCACCAGGGCGCTCTTTGATGAATTCACCCGGTCGTTTGGCGACGCGGATGTGTTGGTGCTCAATGACATTTATCCCGCGTCGGAAGCGCCGATACCCGGCATTAATTCCGCAGCCCTCTGGGCGGCGATTAAGGAAATTGGCCACCCGCGCGTGGAATACATCGGGCAAGCGCAAAACACGCTCGATTTTCTACAGGCGATTGCAGAACCCGGTGATGCGGTCATCACGCTGGGCGCAGGCAGTGTATATAAGATCGGCGAGGCGTTTCTGGCGCAACTGGAGAAAAAGGGAGAGAAAAGATAATGACGGAGGGACAGGCCATACAGAATGCCTTGGACGGTTTGAACGTCGGCAAAATATGGTTTGACGAACCGATGTCGCGTCATACGTCGCTGAAACTGGGTGGCAAGGTTGATGCGTTGGTGATGACCGAAAATGAAGATCAGCTAGGCGAAGTCGTGCAAAGGCTGAGGGCAAAAGATATTCCATTTTTGCCGGTCGGAAATCTAACAAATATTCTCGTGCGCGACGGCGGATACCGTGGTGTCCTGTTGTGGATGCGTGGACTGGATCAGGCGATCTATGGGTCCCGGGAAAATGGACAATATTTTATCGACGCACAGGCGGGCGCGACACTGGCAAAGGTCGTAACGCTTGCGGCCGCCCAAGAATTGACCGGTCTGGAGTTTTGCACGGGAATTCCCGGCAGTGTCGGCGGCGCCGTCTGGATGAACGCCGGCGCGTATGGAACGGAAATAAAAGATGTCATCTCCACCGTATCGGTGATGGACGGTCAGGGGAAAAAGAAAATATTGCAGAGAGACGAGATCGCGTTTGCCTATCGCCAATCCAATCTGCCCGCGGGTGTTATCATTTGCGGGGTGCGCTTCAACTTGCAAAAGGGTGCTGGGGCACAAATTCGCGAGCGGATGGCCGAAATCATGAAATGGCGTCAGGAAAAGCATCCGCTGCAGTATTCCAATGCCGGATCGGTTTTTAAGAATTTGCCGGGAATGCCGGCCGGCCGTCTGATTGAGGAATTGGGGTTGAAAGGCGTACGGCGCGGCGATGTACAGGTATCAAAGAAGCACGCCAATTTTATCGTGAATAAAGGCCAGGGCACCGCCTCGGACATGATCACGCTGATCACGTTTATTAAGGAGAAGGCCGAAAAAGAAAAAGGCATCAAACTGGAAACGGAAATAGTTATTGTCGGAGAGACCTTGTGAGCGGGAGAATAAAAGTCAATCTGGAAGCCAAAAAAAACCGTCTGCGCCGGCGTCTGATCGGAGCATTGGGCGAATCATTAGGTGCTTTAAGCCTACTTATCGCCGCAGCCGTTCTTAGTGTCTTGTTTATCTATGCCTACAGCGCGCTATTGAGCGCCTCTTATCTGGAAGTCAAAGAAGTGTCCGTGCGCGGGGTGAAAGAACTGACGGAAAAAGATATTCTGGCGATGGCGAAAATATTGCCGCATGCGAATATTCTATCTGTGAGCACGGATGCCGTGGCCCGGCGAATATCCGCCAACCCCTGGGTCAAGAATGTTTACGTCGGCCGGGAACTGCCGAATCGGCTGGTATTTGATGTGCGCGAGCGGACGCCGATTGCCCTGGTCAAACAGGCCGGGAATTTTTATCTGATGGATGGGGAAGGATTTGCCTTTAAAAAATTATCTAAAGGCGATGATGTCGATCTGGCCATCATAACCGGCGTGAACATTCAGGCCAAAGCGCAATCCGCTTTACTTGCCGAGGCGCTGAAACTCCTGGAGACACTATCCGCCTCTGATCAACACGTGTTATTGGGAACGGTTTCCGAAATGCATATTGATGAGGTATTCGGTTTATCCGTCCTGACGGACAAAGGATTGCATTTAAAATTGGGTCGGGAGAATTTTGCGGGTAAGCTCCATCAGCTTCAGATTGTCTTGGCCGATCTGGAAAAGCGGGGCATGAAAAACGGTCATTTGTTCGTTGATCTGGCCGATGTTTCCAAAGTAACTGTTCAGCGCAAAGACATACTGGAAAAATCACAAGAACAGAAAAAAGGACCGCAGTACAGAATATAATTGGCGGCTATGGAAAAGGGTGAAACTATGAGGAGAAAAAGTAATGTTCTGGTGGGAATCGATATTGGAACGACGAAGACAGCGACTATTGTCGGCGAGGTGACGGAAACCGGCATTAACATCATCGGGATGGGGATAACACTTGCCAAAGAGTTGAGAAAAGGCGGCGTGGTCAACATCGACAGTACTGTCGAGGCGATCAAAAAGGCTGTGGAGGATGCCGAACACATGTCCGGATGCCGCATCAATTCCGCTTACGTCGGTATCGCCGGCCCTCATGTTAAAGGACAGAACTCGCTGGGGATTGTCGCCGTCAAAGGCCGGGAAGTTGGCGAAGACGATCTGCAAAGGGCGATTGAAGCGTCCAAGGCCATTGCCATTCCCGTGGACCGGGAAATTCTGCACACGCTACCCCAGAACTATGTAGTGGACGGTCAGGACGGTATTCGTGATCCCGTGGGGATGTCGGGTGTGCGTCTCGAGGCGAAAGTGCATATTGTGACGGGCTCCGCCGCATCCATCCAGAATATAGTAAAATCCGTCAATCGCGTTGGTCTGGATATCGATGATGTTGTTCTGGAGCAGCTGGCGGCCAGCGAGGCCATTCTCAGTTCAGACGAAAAAGATCTGGGCGTCGCTTTGATCGACATCGGCGGATCGACCACCGGCATCGCCATCTTCGCGGAAGGCAGCATCAAACACACGGCCACTCTGCCGGTGGGCGGCAACTTCCTGACATCGGATATTGCCACCGGTTTGCGCACGCCTTTTGCGGAAGCCGAAAAAATCAAGCTGCAGCATGGTTGCGCTCTGACGTCGATGATTCCGAAGGAAGAGACCATTGAAGTGCCCAGTGTCGGTGGCCGGGAAGCGCGCATGGTGTCGCGTCAGATCCTGGGCAGAATCGTGGAGCCCCGCATGGATGAAATCCTCAACATGGCGCTCAAGGAAATGGTCCGTTCCGGCTATGAAGATCTGCTGGCGGCGGGACTCGTGTTGACCGGCGGCACGTCGCTTTTGCCCGGCATCAATGAAATGGCGGAGCAGATTTTTGACATGCCGGTGCGCTGCGGCTATCCAACAGGTGTCGGCGGATTGAGCGATGTTGCCAATTCACCGGCTTTTGCCGTCGGCGTCGGTTTGATTATCTACGGAAGCAAAAACACATCGGGCGATTCAGTCTATCGTAAGACGGGTAATGTCTTCAGTGAATTTTTTAAAACAATTAAAAAATGGTTTTTAGAGTTTTTCTAAACAAAGAAGGGGGTGCGCATGTTTGAATTAACGGAAGTATGCATCGAGAATTCGGCAAAAATTAAAGTGGTGGGCGCGGGCGGGGGCGGCGGTAACGCCATCAATACCATGATTTCCTACTCGCTTCGGGGCGTCGATTTCATTATCGCCAACACGGACGCCCAGGCACTGGGGGCGTCGAGTGCGCCTGTTAAAATCCAGATCGGAATGGAAGTCACCAGGGGGCTGGGGGCCGGTTCCAATCCCGACATCGGCAAACAGGCGGCCCTGGAATCCCGCGACGAAATCCGCCGGCATCTGGAAGGCGCGGACATGATTTTCATCACAGCAGGCCTGGGTGGCGGCACCGGCACGGGTGCTGCGCCGGTGATCGCGCAAGTGGCCCGCGAGTGTGGTGCTCTGACCGTGGCCGTGGTGACCAAGCCTTTTCAGTTTGAAGGCAAAAAGAGAAATTTACAGGCAGAGGAAGGCATCGTACAGTTGCGTGACGTGGTTGATACCCTAATTGTGGTGCCCAATCAGCGGCTACTTAGCCTGGGCGGACGCGGCCTGTCGCTTCTGGACGCTTTCAAAAAAGCGGATGATATTTTGTATCAGGCCGTCAAAGGCATATCCGATCTGATTGTTGTTCCGGGGCTGATCAATCTCGATTTCGCTGATGTGAAAAATATCATGTGCAATATGGGCATGGCGCTGATGGGCACCGGTACGGCCAGCGGCGAGAACCGCGCTATTGAGGCCGCACAACGGGCGATTTCTTCGCCGCTTCTGGAAGACAATACCATTCAGGGTGCGCGGGGCATTCTGCTTAGCATCACCGGCGGGTCGGATATGAGTCTGTATGAAGTCAATGAAGCCTCGTCTCTGATTCAATCCGAAGCGCATGAAGACGCAAATATTATTTTCGGCACGGTCATTGATGAGACCATGAAGGATGAAATAAGAATTACCGTGATTGCGACCGGTTTTGAAGATGCGATGAAGAAAAAGCAGACGCCGTCCAATGTGGCTCATCTGAGTGGTTTTCGGAAAGAAGATTTATCGACGCCCGCTTTCCTGCGCAAAGAAAAATCCCGCGACCAGGCCAACGTGCTGACGATGGGCATCAACGATGAAAGCGATAATGTCGATATCGAAATTCCCACGTTTCTGCGCCGGCAGGCGGATTAGAAGTCTGTTCGTGGTCTTCTGGCTAAAGACGAAGGGACAGAGGCCATGAGAAACGTATGAACTGGAAACAGAAAAAAAAATACGAAACCCTTTTAGCCCGTGAGCAGGGTTTTGTAAAAAAAATTTGGGGAACCTGCCATACGGTTTGCCTGGCCTATCCCAACGTTTACCGGATCGGCATGGCCAACCTCGGGTTCCAGACTGTTTATAAGATCATTAATGAGACCCCTTCCTTTCTTTGTGAAAGAGTGTTTCTGCCCGCCGGTGACGCCGCCGAATTCGTTGCCGGCGAGGTGGAAACGATCAGCCTGGAAAACCAAAAGCCCATCCGTGATTTTGACATTCTGGCATTTTCCGTTTCTTTTGAAAACGATTATCCGTCCATTTTGAAGATACTGGATTTGGGCGGCATTCCGCTCAAGGCAGAAGACCGCACAAGCAGGAATCCGCTGGTGATCGGCGGCGGAATCGCGCTCACGTTGAATCCCGAACCGCTGGCTGATTTTTTTGACGTCTTTATTTTGGGCGAAGCGGAAGAAATTCTGCCGCAGTTCGCGCGCGTGTTTGCGGAAGCCGTCAGTCGTGAGCTTGACCGCAAAGCCCTGCTCAGCGCATTGCAAAAAAAAATACCGGGAATTTACGTTCCGTCCCTCTATGCGCCGCGTTATCTTCCAGACGGGAAAATTCAGGATTCCTTGCCGCAGGAAGAAGGACTACCCGGGAGAATTCAGGTTTCCCCCATAAAAAACATTAATGCCTTTTGCACAACAGAAGTTGTCAGCAGCGCCGATTCGGAAATGTCGGAGATGTTTCTGGTTGAAGTCAATCGCGGCTGTCCGCACCTCTGCCGGTTTTGTGCGGCAGGCTACGTTTATGCACCACCGCGCTTCCGTTGCCATGAAGAAATCATCTCGGCCATCGATCGAGGGTTGATGGTGAAAAATAAAATCGGTCTGGTCGGCACGGCGGTTTCCGACCATCCCGATCTGGTGAAAATTTGTCAATACATTGTTGACCACAATGCGCAGGCCGGTATCGGCTCTTTGCGTGTTGATCAGATCGATGAAAAAATAGTGGACATTCTCAAGGCGGGCGGCATCGAGACAGTCGCGCTTGCGCCCGAAGCGGGAAGCCAGCGACTGCGCGATCTGTTGCGCAAAGGGATCACCGAGGACGATATTTTGTGCGCTACCCGGATGCTCATTGAAAAGGAAATATCCAATCTGCGATTATACTTTATGGTGGGGTTACCGACGGAGGAATATCAGGACATTGACGCCATCATTGATCTGGCCCAAAAAATACAGCATACGGCGTTTTGCCACACGAAAGGCAAGCGAAAATTCCGGCGCATCACACTGAGCATCAATCAATTTATTCCCAAGCCCCGCACGCCACTGCAATGGTGCACTTTGGCAGATGTTCAGGATGTGGGGAAAAAAATTAAAAAAATTATCGATGCATTCCGTCAGGACAAGCAGATCCATGTCATTGCCGATGTGCCCAAGTGGAATTACGTGCAGGCCTTGCTATCTTTAGGTGATCGGCGTGTGGGAGATATTCTTCTGGCCGTCCATCGACGAAACGGCAACTGGAT
>CAIVDK010000216.1 GCA_903904655.1 uncultured delta proteobacterium
GATCGGGTTTGTAAATGCCGCAGATCAGGTTTAACATCGTGGTTTTTCCGGCGCCGTTAGGGCCGATTAAGCCTACGACTTCACCCTCGGCAACGGAAAAGCTGACGTCGCTCACAGCGGCAAGCCCACCAAAGTTTTTCGATACAGTCGTTATCTCCAGCACAGTGCTATTCTCTCCTTACATGCAGTTTTGGAAAATAATCCCGGGGGCGCTTTTTCTTATAGAGGCCCCACAGTCCTTCTCCACGGGGAAGAAAAACTATCAATGCAATCAGAATCAGAGGGAACACGAAGTAGTTCACGGGACCGAGCCCCCTGAGAGAATCTTCGAGGATGGAGATTAGATAAGCCCCGGGAATCGCGCCATAGAGAAAAGCCCTTCCCCCGACGATGACGATGATCAGGATCTTCGTCATAAAATCCAGAGGAAGATAGGTTACGCCGGCGAAAGTGCGGAAGGTGTGGACGATGAACCAGCCGGCGATTCCGGTCAGGATGGACGGCGCTACGTAAAAGAAGATTTTATAAGCATCCACTCTCACGCCCATCATGCGGGCCACGTTTTCATTTTCGTTGACCGCCGCCATACTGATCCCTATCCGCGAGCGTACCGTCCGGTCGCAGAAGAGGAGATACGTCAGCATCAGAAACAGGGAAAGATAGTAATAAGCAATGTAATTCCAGGAAACCTTTTCAAATGTCAAAAGCGGACTCATGCCCACGAGACCCACTTCCCCGCGGAAGAGATCTCCCCAAATGTAGGTGACATCCAGGAAGGTCAGCGGCAGAATCAAGGTAATAAGCGAAAAATAAAGTCCTTTGGCAATCAGGGTGGTCGGGCTCAAAGCGAGCGCGATGACTGCGCAGACGGTAATCGTTGCCCCAAGCGTCATGGCGGGACTCCAGCCGAAATGGAGGTTCAGCAGGGCGGCTGTATAACCGCCGATTCCCAGGTAGAGCTGCGGACCGAAATTGACCCGACCGGTTCCCAGCATCTGAAGCGCCAGGGGAATAGCAATAGCCGCGTAAAGATTGGCCGTGGTGAACATGGTCAGGATGTGCGGATAGGAACGGACGAATAGGGGCAGCATCAGCAGAATACTGATGCCGATAATCGGATTTCTCCAGTAACGCGGTTCAATCACCCATTCCGTTTTCTTGTCCCGCCAGCGGGCGACAATGCGATCGCGGCGTAATTCAAAGTTTACCATAAGGTCTCTCCTGCAAAAATACCCCCGCGACGATATATCATCACCACCAGCGTGACAATTAAGGCGGCAAGCCCCATGAAGCGGGACACAAAGATGAAGCTGACCGAGGCATGGATGAATCCGATCAGGTAAGAAGCCACAATGCTTCCCTTGAGATTGCCTAAACCCCCGAGAATGGAGATCAGCATCGCGGTCATCAGGAGGGACGCGCCCATGAACGGATCAACTCCCCAGAAAGGCGCGATCATAATCATGCAGATGGTCGGGGGGATCACCGAGAGGATCATGGCCAGATAGTACATCCGATTGACATTCGCCCCCATGAGCAGGGCTGCCGGCAGGTTCTGACTGATGGCCCGGATGACCAGGCCGACTCTTGTTTTCATGAACCACAGCACATAGATTGCCGTCACCAGGATTCCCGCCAGCGCGGCAAGAATCATCTGGTAGGCAATGGTGACGCCGCCGATGGAGAGGACGTCGTCAATGATCGTCGAAGGAATGCTGACGCCGGCCGTGACAGGATATAAATAGTTGGCCAGATGGGCGACGGCAAGAAAAATGAGAATTGAGACGGTCAGGAGAACTTCCTCCTCTTCCAGGTAGCGTTGAAAAACGCCTTTGTAAAAGATAATAAGAGCGAAAGCGCACTGGACCAGAAACATGAGCAGAAGGCTGGGAACAAGTCCCAGGTGCGCGTCCTCCATAAAGAACCAGGTGACATAAGCGGCCAGAACAAATACCACCCCGTATCCCAGATGAAAGATACGGAGCACCCCGCAGATGAGCGAGAAGCCAAGGGATATCAGGAGGTAGATGGAACCCCAAATGACCGTGTAGATAATAATCTGCAGAAGGATGTTACTCATAGGGTCCGCGCCCCCTTTTATGATCTGAAATTGCCTGGTATGAGGCAAATAATGTTGAAAAAAACTGCGGCACCGGATCACCATGACCAAAAACGAATGAAGAGTTTTGTTACGGGGAATCCGCGTGAGCCTCTGCCCGCAGCGGATTCCCCGTACAGGTTATTTTCGTAAATCCTTCGGTGCCTTGTAATCAGCCATTTTATACTTCAGGGGATAGATGACTTTCATTTCACCATCCTGCCACTGGACGATAGGCGTTACGTACTTGGGCGGAGGAAGGTTGTAATGGTATTTTGCGTTCCAGCCGATGGTGCCCAAAACAGCCACTTCTTCAACCTGCTCCAATTGTTTAATCAGATTGTCAATGCTTCCCGCTCCTCCGGCTTTTTCGATGGCTTTCTTGAAACCGTAAATGGTGTCGTAGGTTGTGTGGGAACCGAAGATAGGACCGACCTTATAATTTTTTACCAGATTATCCATGAAGGGAATCGTCTTTGGTGTGATGGGCACTCTGACCAGAGAAGATCCAACCATAACACCGTTTACTTTGCCTTCCGTCATTTTCCAGATAGGAGTCATGCCGGCGAGCCCTCCCCAGATAAATACGGGGATATTTCGCGCACTCGATTGAGCCCACTGTTTGACAAAAGCCGGTTGATCAATGTAACCGACGGCACAGTCGACGAAGTCGGCTCCGGATTTGGCGATTTCTTCAAAAATAGGGTTAAACATCTTCTGATCGAGAGACGTGGTTGTCTGATAAACGACATCGACTCCCTTTGCTTTATAAATGTCCGCCAGGGACGGAGATACGTTGGGAATGCCCTGACGAAGCGGTTTGGTCCATTCCATGTCTTCATAAAGAATAGCGACTTTTTTGATTTTGATCTGGTTCTTGAAGCAATCGATGTTGTCCGGCGCCAAAATTTTCAGGTAGTTGGTCGAGATGGCATAATACGTCTGGAAGCCGAACCGGTATTTTTTATAGTTGTCGCGCACGCGATGCCAGATGTCGTCTCCGGAACCGATCGTGCAGAAGAAGATGTGCGGGTATTCGGGAAATAACTCCGCTCCGATCTCCATGCCGGCTACACCCATTTCCACTTTTTCCCCGATGAAGACAGCCAGCACCCGGTCGTTCATGACCAGTTTTTTGTAAATTTCAACGGCTTTGGGAATCTCTCCTTTGGTGTCTTCGACGATCAGTTTGACTTGTCGTCCCTTAATGCCGCCCGCTTGATTGATTTCATCAACAGCCATGGTAGCGGCACCCTTGGCGCTCAGTGAAAAGGGAGCAGACATGTTCCCCATGAAGCCGATTTTGATCGGCCCGGTTGTGTCTGGGGCTGCAGCCCAGACGCCTGTGGTGATTAGCAGAAAAGCGAAAACTATTCCGGTAAACAGATGTATCTTTTTCATCATGCTTCCTCCCTTTATCTTAAGTATTTTTCTGATAAGAACTTCATTCTCGTAAAACTCTATAGAGAGCTCTATACACAACTAAGCTACACCGTGTCAATAAAAACATAAAAGCATTTTAGCGAAATTTTATAATGGCCTATTGGAAAATATTTCAGGATCGAATTCCTCAAGAGACATACAAATCACGTTCCTTCAATCTTTAAGAATGATGGGCAGGTAGCTATTTCGAATAATATTCATTGCATTCTAAAGCAAAAAATCATTATTTTTGTTCATCAGGGCTGCTGAATATTATTCGGATGTTGACATGCTTTACTTTTTGAGTCAATGAAGTCAGCATATACAAAGATTGGGATAGGTTCTAATCATTTCCCAGAGCATAAAGAACAATAACAAAGAAAGAGGAGGGAGTAAGAATGAAGTATCTGAAGGTGCTGGTTTGTTTGGTTGCTGCTGTTTTTGTCATGTCGTGGACGGGGATTAGTAAGGCGGAGGACATTGTTTTGGGTTATACCGGACCGCTCAGTGGTCCGGCAGCGGAATATGGGCAGGATATTCTAAGCGGGGTTGATATGGCTGTTAAGGATGTCAATGCAGCCGGTGGAATTACGGTTGGAGGAAAGAAATACACATTTAGACTTGAAAAACTTGATGACCGCGTTGACCCCACGCAAGCTGTTAATAACGCCCGTCGCTTCAAGTCAAATAAAGCCATCGCAGTTTTTAACGGTGTTTTCAATACCATCGCTCCCTTGATGAAAATTAACGAAGAGAAGGGCAACGAGTTTATTATGATAGCCTACACCAGTACCCCAAAGGTAACAGAGATGGGCAATAAACTGGTGGTAGCCACTACAGTTGATTTTACCACCTATGTTCATGTCTTTGCCGATTGGGCGCTTAAAAAGGGATGGAAGAAATGTGCTATGGTTGTCACTCTGGGTGCCTACGGCGATGAGTGGAGAAACGGATTTAAAGAATATTGGGTAAAAAATGGTGGTACCATTACA
>CAIVDK010000217.1 GCA_903904655.1 uncultured delta proteobacterium
AGCCAGCGTTTGCGGCGACGGTAGGATTTGACATCTTTGTAGGATTTGGCGATGCCCGATGCCGCCATCCCCAGGTAAAATTCCTTGACGTCCGGATTGTCGGATAATTCTTTGGATGTGCCTTCCATGACGATCTTTCCATTTTCCATGACATACCCGTAGTGTGCCACTTGCAGCGCCATGGTAGCATTTTGCTCCACCAGCACAATGGTTGTGGCGTGTTCTTCATTGATTTTTTTGATGATGCGGAAAATTTCCTGAACTACCAGCGGCGCAAGTCCCAGCGACGGTTCGTCCAGCATCAGCAGTTGCGGATGCGCCATTAAAGCCCGGCCGATAACCAGCATTTGCAACTCTCCGCCGCTGCAATAACCGGCCAGTGACTTCTTTCTGGCGACCAGCGCCGGGAAATAGTGATAAACCAGTTCCAGGTCCTGTTTGTAGGGTTTGCCGGGACGGGTTGCTGTGCCGACGCGCAGATTTTCTTCGATGGTCAGATATTTAAAAGGTTGTCGGCCTTCCAACACTTGGATGATGCCCTGGCGTGTAATAAATTCAGGCGACTGGTTTTGAATATTCACCCCATTGCAAATGATATCGCCGTCCGTCACTTCGCCGTTTTCCGGCTTAAGCAGACCGGAAATCGCTTTGAGCGTGGTCGTCTTTCCCGCGCCGTTACTGCCCAAAAGCGACACGATATTCCCTCGTTCCACCGCCAGCGATACACCTTTGAGCACCTGAATGACATTGGAGTAAACAACGGAAATATTATTAAGCTGTAAAAGAATGTCTCCCATACTTTAAAATCCTAATATGAAAATGGCCAGAGCCGAAAATTAGAACGCAGAATCCGCCACAATTCGGCAAGACCTTTCGGTTCAAGCAGAATAAACAAGACGATGGCCAGGCCGAAAACAAACTCACGCAACGGGGCCATGTTCAAGCCCATACTGGTGATCAAGCTAACATTCATCAGAGCGCCTGTCGCGTACCTTAAGACTTCATTGAGGATTGTAATAAAAGTTGCGCCGAAAATCGCGCCGGGAATATTACCCATACCGCCGATAATAACCATGGCGATGAATTCCACCGACAGCCCCAGATTGAACGGTTCAGTCGTGATACTGACCATATAGTAAGCCCAGAGAGCGCCGGCAAAACCAGCGTAAAAAGAGCTGATGGCGAACGACAACAGTTTATATTTGAAGATGGGGATTCCCATGCCTTCCGCTGCGCGGTCGTTATCCCTAATGGCGATAAACGCCCGCCCGTACTTACTGCGCATGATGTTGACGGCAAACCAAGTCATCAAAACCAGGCAAATGAAGATCAAAAAGAAAAATGCTTTATCCCCTGCAATAGTCCAACCCACAATACTTGGTCCCGGTAATGTAATGCCCATCGTTCCCTTGGTCAGGCTTTCCCATTGAATGAGGACGTATTCGATGATGAACTGACCCGCAAGTGTAGCAATCGTCAGATAAAGCCCCTTTAGTCTGCCTGACGGAATGCCGAAAATCATGCCGACCAAGGCCGTAATGAAACCTGCGGCGGGAATGGACAGATAAAATGGTACGTCCAGACGAGTGACCAGGATTGCCGCCGCATAAGCGCCCACACCGAAGAATGCCCCGTGTCCCAGCGAGATCTGCCCAGTATAGCCAACGAGGATATTAAGGCCGATGGCAGCAATAGCAAGAATCCCGATGGTATTTAATATATAAAGCAAGTAGGGGCTCAAAAAAAACGGCGCAACACCAAAGAGGATAAGCAAAAACACGCCCAGACAGACTCTGCCGAACCAGGTTTCAAAAATGGATAATTCCTGGGCGTAATTTTCGCGATAATTACCGCAGGGATGAAAAGATAATTTCTTCATGAATATTAAACTCTTTCAATCTCCACCAGACCGAACAGGCCGTAGGGTTTGACCATCAGAATAAAGACCAGCACAATATAAGGGACGACGTCGCGCAGCGATGGTGATAAATAGCCGCCGGTAAAGGTTTCCAAAAGGCCGATAATAATGCCGCCGATGATCGCGCCACCAATGCTGTCCAGTCCGCCCAGAATAACCACAGGAAATACTTTCAAGCCGATGGCGCTCAAATCATGGACATTCACGCCGTTGATGATGCCCAGTACGATTCCGCTCATGCAGGCCACCATCGCGGCAATCGCCCAGGACAGGGCAAAGACGCGCCGGACATGAACGCCCAGCGATAAAGCGGCCTTTTGATTATCGGCCACAGAACGCATGAAAATACCCTGGGATGATTTTTTAAAAAATAATCCGAAGAGAACCAGGAAAATAACGCTGATGACCAGTGTGGCTGAATAAACCGGTGCGATGTATATTGAACCTAACTGAATTTCCAGGGAAGGAGGCAAAAATTCAGGATAGGTGTGCAGATTGCCGCCCCAAATCAGAAGGATAAGCCCCTTGAACATGGCGGCCAGTCCGACTGTGAGCATGATGACAAAAATCAGCTTTTCACCAATGAGCGGCCTCAAGAAGAATTTTTCAATCAGAAATCCCAGAATAAAGCAGCCGGCCAACGTCAGCAGGAATGAAACCGCAATCGGAAGTTTTCCCCAGGTTACCAGCGAAAGAAAAAAGAAAGCGCCCAACGCCAAAAGCTCGCCGTGGGCAAAGTTAAGAACGCTCGATGCCTTGAAGATCATGACAAAACCCATGGCGGATATACCATAGAGCAGTCCGACGCAAACGCCATTGACTAATAGTTGCAGAAAAAAATCCATAGCCTCATTCCTTAATCCACACTGATCATGTTGATACTGGTTTCAATTTCGCCCACGCGTCCGTCCCGGTAGCGAATTTTCCCCGTCACCTGAACATTCTTCTGTCCACCGTACATGGCTTCGATAATTTTAATGTACAAACCGTAAACAAAGCGCCGTCGCACCTTTCCGGTGCGCGTCAATTCATCATCGTCCGCATCAAGAAGTTTGTAAAGCAGAACAAACTTCTTGATCTTCATGACGTCGGGCAGCTGTTCATTCACCTGGCGGACTTCCTTCAAAATCATTTCTTCCACGGCCTTTTGCTGGGATAAATCCATATACGTTGTATAGGGAATCATTTTTTCTTCCGCCCAGTTGCCGACGTTGCCAAAATCAATATTGATCATGGCGGCAATGTAAGGTCGAGCTTCGCCGAAGGTGACCGCCTCCTTGATATAGGGGCTGAACTTCAGTCGGGTTTCAATAAAATCGGGAGAGAAAGCCTCGCCACTTTTGTTGCGGATGATGTCTTCCTTGCGCCCGATAATCAGCAGGTGGCCGTCCTCATCAATGTAACCGGCATCGCCTGTTTTAAGCCAGCCGTTTTCAAATGCCGCCTCAGTGGATTTGTAATCGTTATAATACCCGGAAAAATTTGCATCCGACTTCACCAGGACTTCCTGATCATCGGCGATCTTCACTTCCGTCAGCGGCAGTGGAAGGCCTACGGTTTCCAGTTTGACTTCACCGTCTGGCTGAATCTGGAAAATGCCGCCGGATTCCGTGAGCCCGTAGCACTGCTTTAAATTCAGACCAATGGCCCGGAAAAATCCAATCACATCAGGACTAATCGGATGGCCGCCGGTGAAAGCACTATGAAAATGCGAACAGCCGAGACGGTCGAGCAAAGGATTGTAAACAGCCATTGTCATAAATTGATATAATACTTTTAACGGCCAGGAAATGGTTTGCTTGTGCAATCGTTTCTCTACAACTGTTCTTCCGACGCTTTCACCCCAGTGGAATAGTTTTCTTTTCACCCAGCTCGCATCAGATATTTTCACGCGGATCCGCGACGCCATATCCTCCCAGAACCGCGAGGACGTAATGAGCATGGAAGGGCCAATGTCTCTGAAATCTACCAGCACCGTTTCATCCGTCTCCGGAAAATTCATGGTCATCGCACTGCCCAGGGCCACGCCCACACCCCACATCTGATCGACAATCCACGCCGGCGGAGACATGGATATCCAGTTTTCTTCCGTTTGAATGTGCGTGGCTTCGATCCACTGTGCCGCCATTGTTGTCAGATTGCGGTGTGACAGCATGGCCATTTTCGGCACGCCGGTTGTACCGGATGTCTGAATCATGACGGCGATATCCTGGGGTCGTCCTTTGCTGATTTCTTCTTCAACATAACCTGGATGATCGGCCATATATTTTTCACCAATCTCCAGAAGCCCGGCATAACTGATCAGCCAGGAATCATTTTCGTATGAAGTCATACCGGTGGGATCAATATAAACCACTTTTTGCGTGTGCGGCAGTTTGTCTTTGACCTCGATGAGCTTATCGACTTGCTCCTGATCCTGCACTACCACAATGGGAGAAGAAATGCGTCCGATGGAAAAAGCCAGCTCGCCGGCGATGGAGGATGTGAATAAATTAAGCGTGGTCGCACCCAGCGCATGCGTGGCCAATTCAGAAAAGAGCCATTCGGGAGAATTATGGACAACCATGCAAAGATTGTCGCCTCGTTTCATATTCAGGGCGGCAAAGCCTGCGGCGGTTTTCTTGACATAGTTGAAATAATCATTCCAGGTATATTTCTGCCAGATTCCGTATGCTTTTTCACGGATCGCAGTCTTCGCGTCGCCAAACGTCTCTGCGTTTTGCGCCAGCAGTTGCGGCAGTGTGACATTGTATCTTTTCGTTTTATGTACGGTTGCCTTGTCCAAGTGTTCTAGCCTTTTTCATTCTATTGCTTGTGCGTCACCCAGGTACGCCTTAATCACTTCGGGGTTGGCGCTGATTTCTTCGGGGCTGCCTTCCCCCAGTTTTTCACCGAAATTCAACACCATGATGCGCTGGGAAATACTCATGACAATAGACATGTCATGTTCGACCAGGATCATCGTGAGTCCCCATCGCCCGTTGAGTTCCAGCAGAAACCGCACCATATCTTCTTTCTCTTCTAGGTTCATCCCCGCAAAAGGTTCGTCCAGAATCAGGAGTTTTGGCTCGAGGGCCAGCGCCCGGCCAAGCTCCACTCTCTTCATCATACCGTAAGGCAGAGAGCCTACGGTCTGTTTACGGATGGATTGCATTTCCAGAAAGTCGATAATTTCTTCAAGAATCTGACGGTGCCTTATCTCTTCTTTTTGAACTTTTGGTGAAAAAAGGCAGGACCGCCAGAAGCTGTAATGGCAATGGATATGACGCGCCAGCGTCATGTTGGCCAGTACGGTCATGCCGGGAAACAACTCGATGTTCTGAAAGGTTCTGCCGATACCGACACCGACCAGCCGGTGGGTATGCAGATGCGTGATATCCTGATCGTTGAAGATGATCTGGCCCTGCTGGGGATGATAAAAACCGGTGATGCAGTTGAGCAAACTTGTTTTGCCCGCGCCGTTGGGTCCGATCACCGCCATTAATTCGCCGGTATGCACGGTCAGGTCAACATCTTTGACCGCCACCACACCGCCGAAACTCAGACGTAAATTTCTGATTTCCAATTCGGCTTTTTTATCTTCTGGGGGCCGGTTGATCATAATCGAAGGCCGGCTGCGAAATGCTTTCATGAACACCCCTGAGTTTACAAAACCTCTGTACGCTTTTTCCTGACGGGGCTACCGGATATTTTATCCGGTAGCCTCATTTTAAAATTATTATTTAATCAGGTTAATCTTATCTTTCCCCGGCACGTAGAAATTCGTCAAAGGGATGTAAGTACCGTCTTCTTTTACCTTCACCATACGTGCTGTAAATGACGCCTCATGATTGTCTTTGGTAAAGGTTACCGCCGGTACCAGACCGCCAAAGTCCTCGTTGTTCATAGATTCCAGTGCGGCATTGATTGTTGCCGGATTGATGGCTTTCGACTTTTCATTAGCGCGGATGAAGGCTCTCTC
>CAIVDK010000218.1 GCA_903904655.1 uncultured delta proteobacterium
GACGAAAAGGGAGTAAATTTTAAGCAAAGCTTGGAAAGGGCAAACCACCTGAAAAGGCGGGACGAAAAGTTACTGGCCTAGGTCTTTGTCGGGATAAGGCGGCAGGACTGTAGGTAGTTTAAAGCAAGTCCAGCATTCCTGCAAAATCCCGTTTTAAAATAGAAGTTTAAAAAAATTTAGAAGAGATTTGCCATGAATTTAAATATTTTTGCCTTCATTTTCGGCGCAGCCATCGGTAGCTTTCTCAATGTCTGCATTTTTCGCATACCGGCGCATGAATCCATCGTCAAGCCTCTTTCCCAGTGTCCTCACTGTCATCAGCCGATTCGTTTTTATGATAATATTCCTATGATTAGTTTTCTTGTTTTGCGCGCCAGATGCCGGGACTGTGGCGGAAAGATTTCGTGGCGATACCCGCTGGTTGAGTTGATTACCGCCCTTCTGGCCTTGTTGCTGTTTATGAAATTCGGTCTGACGCTCAATTTTCTGGTTTTTTTCATTTTCACCGCTGTCTTGATTGCGATCAGTTTCATCGATCTGGATCATCAAATTATTCCTGATATTTTATCTCTGCCCGGCATTCCCATCTTTTTCCTGGCGGCTATCTTTATCGTAAGGCTTCCCTGGCATGAGGCGCTCATTGGCTTACTTATCGGAGGCGGCATGCTTTTTCTGATTGCTTTTGTTTATGAGTTGCTTACCAAGCGTGAGGGCATGGGTGGCGGCGATATAAAACTGCTGGCGATGATCGGTGGTTTTCTGGGATGGAAATCATTGATTTTTGTCGTACTATTCAGCTCATTAGCCGGGGCCGTCGTCGGGATTACGGCAATGGTTATCAAAAAGCAGGACATGAAATACGCAGTGCCTTTTGGACCTTTTTTATCGCTGGCGGCGGTTGCCTACATTTTCTGGGGCGAGATATTCATGAGATTTCTTATTTTCCGATATTGATAGGCGAGATGAAATAGTTTTCAGGAGCGGCAATGCGAAGAAAATCGGTTAGCGGCTTTACTTTAATTGAATTAATGATTGTTATCGTAATAATGGGTATTTTGGCAGCTATTGCCGCGCCAAATTTTATGGAATATATGAAGTCCCGGAGGTTGAGTGGGGCAACAATGCAGTTATATGTTGATCTTATGAATGCCAGAAGTCAGGCCGTCAGCCAGAACAATAAAATAATTGTGGCATTGATAAGCAACAATTCATATCAGATTATTCGCGATTTAAACGGGAACGGTGTGGTTGATACAGGTGAGACAGGTGTGACCAAAAGCATCCATCCCGATTATTACGACGTGACAGTTGCTCCGGTATCTTCAGGGTTTAATCCGATTTTTTATCCCAGTGGTACCGGAATGCAGGGGACGATAAACATAACCAGTTCATCTGTTGCACAAATAAAAACCATTACGATAAGCACTGCGGGTCGTGTAAAGATCAACTGATGAGGCCAATATGAAAATGATAAAATCTATTCATAGTAATACAGAACGAAATCATGGGTTTACTCTTATTGAAATCCTGATTGCCATGTTTATTTTGACCGTTGCGATTTTGGCTCTGGTATCCGTCACGGTCATGGTCATCAAAGGAAACTCGTTAAACAAAATGATGAACACAGCCACAACTTTAGCGAAAGATCAGATGGAGACTATAAAAAATTCCAGTCAGACTGATGATGCCGGTTTCAACAGCATTGCTTCTTCCAGTTGGTCAGCCGTAACAGGCTTTCTCGATTATCAAAGGCAATGGACGGTAACCACGATTACCGGTAACAGTTCATGCACAGCATCGGGCACGCCATATACATGTTGCACCGGTAGTGCGGCTGGAACCTGTCCGGATAAAAAGAACATCACTATGGAGGTCCGTTGGCCATGGCAGGGCAGTTATCATAATGTGACGTTGAATACAATTGTTGCTAAAAAATAAATAGAAACGTGAAAAAAATTATGAAAAACAATCATTTTCTATTCAGGACAGACAAAACTGAAATTTTCAATTGTAAAAATCAATTTAAAGGTTTTACGCTGATTGAATTAATGATTGCGATGGCTGTGGGGCTTGTATTGATAGCAGCCGTCTATTCCGTTTTTATTTTGCAAAATAAAGAGTTAAATAAACAGGAACAGATTGCGGTGATGCAGGATAATGCGAGAATGGCCATGGATATGATGTCGAAGGAAATTATGCTGGCGGGTTATGGTCCCAGCATATTTGCCAGATGTGCGGGCACAACAACTGCAACTAATACGCCTTGTCTCGGAATTACCGCGGCCAATGCCAATGCCATCAGCTTCACGCTGGATCTGAACGGCGATGGCGTTCATACGGATGCCAATGAAAATATTACTTATGATTTATATACATCCGGTGGCGTGCAGGTGCTGGGACGTAAATCGTCCGCTACCGCAAATAGACAACCCGTTGTCGAATATGTATCAGCACTTGTTTTTTCCTATTTGCCAGCCACGGGAACAACACCCACAACCAATCTGGCTAGCATTCGAAGGATTCAAATCAGCGTTACAACCAAGACGGCAAACATTGATCTGAATACAGGCAACTACCTCTACTATAATCTGGTTTCCATTGTTACGCCGCGCAATCTGCAACTACCAGGTTTTTGAGAAGAAAGATGAAATATAATAACGCAAAACGGTTCATTATTCTTATAACCTTATTGACACGAAGTTGATTATAATGAGGTAATTTATGCACTTCCCGCAATCGCTGAAAACAATAAATAATGAAAAAGGCATGGTTCTGGTCGTGTCCGTCATGCTTCTTGCCGTATTGGTATTGATTGGTTTTACGGCTCTTAATCTGACGACAACCGATATGAAAATAAGCGGTAATTACAAGGAGGGCACACGGGCTTTTTATAATGCCGAAGCGGGTGTTGAGACGGTCATCGCATACTTACGCACCAATAATGTAACTTATCCGACTGGCACAACTCCTACGACGATTGCGGTAAGTTGTCCGTCAGGCTATTCTTTCAACACCTCGGTGGTGATTAACTATGTTGCGGCAAGAAGTTACAAGTTTCAAATGACCGGCACGGGATACAATTATGCTTCAGCGACTATTGAGGCATTCATCAAGAAGGTTCCCCTGTATCCCGAGGGCGCGGACGGTGCGGTGGCCATGTATGGAGGCGGACCTGCAGTGCAATTTAAAACAGGTGGTGGTGGCGGCTATGCTGTTGACGGTCATGATTATCCTGTCCCCCCGAGCGCAACCTGTAATGGCAGTGCCTGCGAAACGACGGCGACCGCATTACCCGCCGTACCGGGTCTGTTCACAGTCATGAGCCCTACCGTCACTGGAAATGTTACCGCTCATCTAGGGGGGGTTCCAACACAAACATTGGGCTCCAGCAGAGAAACTGAATACAATGATTTCGTGAATTACGTCATGGCGAACAACCTTTACCAGTCTGCTCTGGGCACGCGGGCCAATCCTGCCGTCACGGTCATCCCTAACGGCACAACTTTGAATGGCACCGGGAACGGCGCGGGCATAATTATCATTGAAGATGGAGGTTCACTTAACATTAGTGGCAACTTCGAATACGAAGGGCTTGTCATCCTGAGGGGTAGTGGGAGAGTTTTCGGCACCGGTACCGGCAATATATTCGGTTCACTCATTACAATTGGTCACGTAGCCAAGCTGATCGATCTTACAGGCGGCATCAACCTGTTTTACAGTTCTGCCGCCCTTTCCAATCTTTCCAACATTAATTCAATTAACACAACTCAACGAGTGGCATGGCGGAATGTTTTATAATGGTTTGATCAGCTTGGTTTTTTAAGCATTACTGTACACCAGGTTCTTCCCTTCCTACTCCCTCCCACCAGTCGTCGGGCAGCTTGCCCTTGTTCTTTGCCTTTAGTTCGTCGGTTAGTTTCCACATTTCCGCTGAGAAACTGCGGTTCTCTTCTATTGCTGCTTCTTTTGCATACTCGTCTTTACTGGCCGTGGCCTTCCTCATACGCGTCAGAGTCTTGTTTATATCAACCTTGAGCTTGTCCATTTTCTCCTGATAAGCCTTCAAGTCAACCTTTTCTTCTTTTACATTAGCTTCTGGAACAGATTTTACATTCGCATGGGGAACAGTTTCTTCTTTAACTGTTTTCTCCAAGGCTGGATTAACCTTAGGGATAGTTTGTTTGGACTGATTCATTTGATAATCATCAGCATGAATTTTCGATTTCTCTATTGCCTTAACCGTATCCTTCTCAATACCCATCGTTCCGCCGCTGACAAAGAAAGTAATTTGGCCGTCTTCCTCCCAGTATTTGGATGTAATAAACTGTCCGCCGCCTTTCAGGTGAATGATATAAGAAGCA
>CAIVDK010000219.1 GCA_903904655.1 uncultured delta proteobacterium
AATTATAAAAATAAATAAACAGAGGAAAAATCTATGACAAAGAGAAAAAGAATTATAGTAATTGGCGGATCAGCCTCCGGCCCCAAGGCAGCAGCAAAAGCCAGACGCATTGACAATGACGCGGAAGTAATTATTCTGCAAAAAGAGGCCGATCTTTCTATGGCCTCCTGCGGTTATCCTTATTATGTTGGTGGCTATTTCAATGACCGCAATATGCTTTTGTGCACGCCTACAGGCGTTGTCAGAAGTCCTATTTTTTACCTCAACGCCAAAGACATCGACGCCAAAGTAAACACTGAAGTTACAGCTATTGACCGGAAAAACCATTCCGTTTCATTTAAAAATATGGCAACAGGCGAAGTTGGCTCTCTGCCTTACGACAAGCTTGTCATTGCCACCGGTTCCGTCCCCCGAATTCCGCCTGTTCCCGGTGTGGAACTTGCAGGCATCACCACCCTGCAATCCATGAAAGACGCGGACTTTTTGCGCAAAATCCGCGATGAACGCAAAATAAAAAAAGCCGTCGTTATCGGCGGTGGACTCATTGGCATTGAAACCTGCGAAGCGCTGCAATTGGCGGGCATCGAAATTACCGTCATTGAACTTCTGCCGCAGCTGCTGACGTTTCTGGACTGGGAACTGGCGAAGATCGTGGAAAACCACGTTCGTAGCAAAGGCGCCAACGTTATCACGGACAACGGCATTGCCGCCTTTTTGGGCGAAAACGGCAAGCTCAGCGCGGTCAAACTGCAAAACGGAACGGAACTGCCCTGCGAGCTAGCGGTGGTAGCAATTGGTGTGCGACCGAATGTCAAGCTTGCTCAGGAGGCGGGCTTGAAAATAGGGGCACTGGGAGGTTTGGATGTCAATGAATATATGCAAACCTCCGACCCGGATATCTATGCCGTGGGCGACTGCGTGGAAACTGTCAACCGCATTACGGGCAAAAAAGTGCATGCGCCTTACGGCGATCTGGCCAACCTTCAGGGCCGCGTAGCGGGCGAAAACGCCGCTTCGACAAACTGCGTAACCTTCCCCGGAACGATTCAAACCGGCATCTGTAAGGTGTTCGATTACGCGGCGGGTTCTACAGGGCTGTCCGAAACCGTGGCCAACGGGCTTGGCTATACCGACATCATCACCGTGATCAATGCCAGTCCCGACAAACCAGGGTTCATGGAAGGGAAGCTTCTAATTACCAAGCTCATCGCCGACCGCAAAACTGGTAAAGTTTTAGGTGCCCAGTGCATCGGCCCCGGCAATGTCAGCAAACAAATAGCACAGTGGGCGATGGCGATTCAGGGCAAACTCACCGTTGAGGACATTATCAATGCCGACCTTCCTTACGCACCGCCATTTTCGCTGGCTATAGACCATTTCATCGCCACAGCTCACATAATGCAAAACAAAATGAAGGGTCGGCTCAAAGGGATCAGTTGTAAAGACGTGCGGGATAAATTGCAAGCCGGTGAAAAGCCTTTCATTATCGATACAAGAGGGCCGGAGGAATTTGAAGAAATGCGACTGGGCATCGGTGAAACACTCATTCCCCTGGGGGCGCTGCGCAAGCGGTTGAAAGAATTACCCGAGGATAAAGGAAAAGAGATCATCTGCTACTGCAAAATCTCGCTGCGTGGCTACGAAGCAGCGATTGCTCTCGAAGGCAGCGGATGGAAAAATGTCAAGGTTATGGAAGGCGGCATCAAGGCCTGGCCGTATCCGAGGGAGAAATAGCAGTGGCGCAAACTCCACGCTCCCGACACGATTCTGTTGGACATCATGTCGCGATGGCCGGCCACGGAACCCGTATTTCGATGCCACGACGACCAGGCGGGCTTCTGCATTTGCTGCAACTGCTTGTTCGACAAGGTTTCTAATGTTGCTTCCAGATTTTACCTGGATTTGAAGACCTTTCTACTTGAAATAGAAAAAGCGGTGGCAGGTGCTAACTTCGCCACGACAAATTCAAGGGGAGGCAATTGATAAAGCGGCAAGGGTGAGGTTGTTTTCAAACCATAAACTGCGGAAAGGAGGTATAAACGTATGGCTGAGGAAATCAAGGCCGGTTGCGCCAGACCCACCGGCGGACCAGTCGGAGAAAAACCAGAAGCTAAAAAAGAAACCGCGCAACAACAAATAATAAAGGAGGTGAAAAACATGGTTACTGTCGGCAAGAAAGCGCCGGACTTCACGGCGCCCGCTTATTCTAAAGGCAAATTCATTAATGTTCAACTTTCTGAGTATCTTGGCAAATGGGTCGTCTTATGTTTCTATCCCGGAGACTTTACGTTTGTCTGAGCAACTGAAATCTCTGCGGTCGCAGAGATTTATCCCGAATTTCAAAAACTGGGCGTTGAAGTTCTTTCCATGAGCGTGGATAGCGTGTTTGTCCATAAAATGTGGAACGATCACGAAATCTCTAAAATGGTCAAAGGTGGCGTTCCCTTTCCTATGCTTTCTGACGGCGGTGGCAAGGTCGGCAGCATCTTTGGCATCTATCTTGAAGACGCAGGCGTGGAGGCTCGTGGCAGATTTATCATTGATCCCGACGGTGTAATTCAGGGATTTGAAGTGCTCACCCCGCCGGTGGGACGAAACGTTATGGAAAGCATCCGACAGATCCAAGCCTTCCAGCACGTCCGCAAAACAAAGGGTGCCGAAGCCACACCTTCGGGATGGAAACCGGGTAAACCAACGCTCAAACCCGGCCCTGACCTGGTTGGCAAGGTTTGGGAAGTCTGGAAAACCAGCATGGCGTTTGACGATTAACTTTCTGTAGAAAACATCAGGTGGGAGGCTTAATTCATCCTGCCGCCCGCCTGATAAACTCTTCATAGCCAGGAGGAATTGATGCGACAAATAAAACTTATTTTTATTTCGTTATTTATTTTCGTTTTGTCGGCCTGTGCCGGGGCGGATGTTAAAAACATATCTTCCGCGTCCGCTCGGACCGCTTATGATTTTGAGCTGCCCGATCAGGACGGCAAATTGTGGAAGCTCAGCGACGTGCTCAAGGTTCATCGCGCAGTTGTGCTTGCCTTTTACCCCAAAGACGATACCAAAGAGTGAATACGTCAATTTGTTGAGTTTCAACAAAATATTGAAAAATACGAATCGCGTAAAATTAAAGTCATCGGCTTGTCCAGGGATTCAGCTGAATCCCACCGCAACTTTATCGCTAAGCACGGTCTTGGCAGTATGACGCTTCTTGTTGACGAAAAAGGTAAAATTGCCAAAATATACGATGCAGACCACTGGCTTTTGCCCCTGTCGCGACGCGTTTATCTGATCATCGATCAAAAAATGAATATCATATTCAGAAAAGACATGGGGTTTGCGCTCATGCCCAATCAGACGGAAACGCTGATCGATGAAATTGACCGCAACTTAAAATAGAATGAATGTAGAGAGCGGTCGCAACTATTTGGGATTTACGCTTAGATGGCTCGGCGCAAGTCCTGAGCGGCATTGTGAATTATATCCCATGCTCCGCTGAAAGGTGGCGCGTAAGCTAAATCCAGATAGGCAATTTCATCAATATTCATTCCTGCCCAAATCGCGACGGATAGAGAATTAATCCTGCTGACCGCACCTGCAAAACCCACGGCTTGCGCGCCTAATAATTTCCCCGATGACTTATCGGCAATAAGTTTCAGGCCG
>CAIVDK010000220.1 GCA_903904655.1 uncultured delta proteobacterium
AATTCTTTCATAGCTGTCCGTTACTTGTATTAATCCTTTTTGCATGGTTATTTCCCCCCTTCTGTTGTTCCGGCGTCGTTTCCATCATTGGGCGCATCAGGCGTTTTCGGCCCGTGAATCATATAATGGAAGAACGCTCCGCCCAGGACACCGCCTGCGGCCAGCAGGCTCAGGGGTTTTAACCAACCCTTCCAGATGGTGACAGACCATGGTATGCATGGATCTTTGTGGATGTTGGCGTAAATGGCCGGTTTTTCTTTGAGCACGTACATAAAATGCGTGCCGCCGACATATTTATCACCATAGGTGGTCGCATCACCGCCCAAGTCTTTAGCGCGTTTGGCAGCGTTTTTCAGAATCGTCTCCTTCAAACCCCACTTCAATGCGCCGGTGGGACAGGCCTTGACACAGGCCGGCTCCAGGTTATTGGTAATCCGGCTTTCGCACATGTCGCATTTATAGACTTTGTCCGTTCTCGACTCATAGCGCGGAATTTCAAACGGACAGGCAGCGACGCATTCCTTGCAGCCGATGCACTTTCCATGATCAAGGCCAACGGTTTTCGTCTCTTTATTGTAGTAAAGAGCGCCGCTGGGACAAACAGTGACACAAGCCGCATCGGTACAATGCATGCAGGCTTCCTTGCGGAATAACCATTTGATATTGCCCTTGCCATCCACATAATCCTGAAAATGAATAAGCATAAACGTGTTGGGCGCAAGCGAAGGCGGGTTCTGATAGGTGCCCCGGTTTTCCGTCTGCGAGGCTTTCAAACCGTTCCACTGCTTGCAGGCGAGTTGGCAACCACGACAGGCGGTACACTTCGAATCATCGTATAGTTTAATTTTCTCGGCCATGTTACTTCACCCCCTTCTTTACAACATTCACCATGAAGGCTTTGCTCTCCGGAATCATGGTGTTGGCGTCGCCGATGGTTGACGTCAAGATATTGGCCGCATCACCCTGGGTGAACACTTCCGCCTTCTTGTCGCCGGGATTGTAAGCCCGGTCTTTGTTCGTAATCCATCCGTAATGCCAGGGAATGCCGACTTCGTGAATGGTGTTTCCGTCAATATTGAACGGTTTGAAACGCGGCGTGACAATTGCTGTACATTCTACTTCGCCGCGTGCTGAACTGACAGCGCATTTATCACCGTTTTGAATGCCCTTGTCTTTGGCTAACTCCTGGCTCATTTCCACAAACATGCCCGGCTGCATTTCCGCCAGCCACGGACACCAGCGGGTCAGAACACCTGTCTGCCAGTGTTCACTGACTCGATAGGTTGTTCCGATGAACGGGAACCGCGGATCGCAACTGCCGACGCCGGAGTATACATCCATATCGGAACCCACGCCGGTCTTGTCGAAGCGCTTGATAACCGGATTGTTCTTTTGCGGAGACATCAGGTTCTTCTCCACCGGACATTCCAGTGGTTCGTAATGCTCGGGGAAAGGACCATCAACCAGGCCTGGCCCATAGATACTGGCCACGCCGTCCGGTTTCATAATGAAGGGCGGTCTGCCCTTGCCGGGATCGCCCGCGCCGTCGGGAATATCGCCCGTCCATTTTTCGCCGTTCCACTTGATAACAGCACGGGAAGGATCCCAGGGATTGCCGTTTAGGTCGACAGACGCACCGTTATAAATGATGCGGCGGTTGACCGGCCACGACCAGGCCCAGTCGGGGGAAAGTCCCAGACCGGTAGGATCGGCTAAGCCGCGACGCATGGACAGATTGCCTTTTTCGCCAACGGAACCGCAATAGACCCAGCAGCCGGAGGACGTGGAACCGTCATCCTGCAACCAGGCAAACGTCGGAACGGGGTCGCCCTTTTTGAATTCCCTGAACTCGCCCTTTTTGGTCGGATTTTCCACTTTCATATCCTGGAGGAAGAAGCCGTTGATTTCAGCGGCGACTGCCCGAGGATTATAGTGAAATTCATGACCGACTTTTTTGCCGTAGGGCCAGGTTAGAAGCGTTAGGGCTTCCTTGTTGGGGCCACCATTTTTCTCGTAGAGTCCTTTAACTTTGAAGAAAATTTCACTCATGATATCGCCGTCGGGCAGCGACTGTCCTACGGGACTAATCGCTTTATAGCGCCACTGCATCAAACGGCCGCTGTTGGCGATACTGCCTTCTTTTTCAATAGAAGATGCGCAAGGCAGCATAAAGACTTCGGTTTTGATTTTGGTGGGATCCATGCCGGGGCCGCGCCAGAAAGAACCTGTTTCGTTGTCGAACAAGTTGACATTGACCATCCAGTCGAGTTTGGTCAGGGCCAGGCGGGTTTTATTGGAGTGGGCACCGCTGCAAGCGGGATTCATGCCCCAAGCGAAGAAACCCGTGAATTTTCCCTTGTACATCTGATCAAAAATCGTCAGCCAGGAGTAATTACCTCCATCATCGAGCTTGGGCATAATCGCATAAGCATCTTCGATGGTCAGATTTTTCCCGTACATGGAACGCAGGAAACTGGCCGAATATTTCGGGAAGTTTTTCCACCAGTTGAGAGAATCTTTTTCCTTGGTTTTCGGTGTTCGTTTTTCATTGAACTCTTTGAGCGTTTTGAGCGATGCCGTTGGCGCTCCAATGTAACCGGGCCAAATGTGGAAAAGCAGACCGTGGTCGGTGGAACCCTGAACGTTGGACTCGCCTCTCATGGCTGCGACACCGCCGCCCGCGATACCCATGTTGCCCAGAAGCAACTGAATAATGGCCATCGTGCGGATGTTCTGTACGCCAACGGTGTGCTGCGTCCAACCCATCGCGTAAAGTTCGACGCCGGCTTTATCCGGTTTGCCGGTTGACGCGTAGAGCTTGTAAACTTCAAGCAGTTTGTCCTGGGGCGTTCCGGTGATTCTGGAAACAAGTTCCGGCGTGTAGCGTGAATAGTGTTTTTTCAAAAGCTGGAAAACACTGTTCGGATCTTTGAGATTCTTGTCTTTTTTACTAACGCCAGCGGCATCCGTCTGATAAGACCAGGTGTCTTTTTCGTACTTACCGCTTACCAGACCCGAAAAAACGCCTTTGTTTTCTCCGGGCATCTTAAAGGCCGGATTAACCAGGAATGATGCATTGGTGTATAGCTTTACATACTCTTCAAAATATAGCTTGTTGTCGAGAATGTATTTGATCATGCCGCCCAGGAAAGCGATATCCGTTCCTGAACGAAGAGGTGCGTAAAGATGAGCCTTTGCTGCCGATTGCGTAAAGCGGGGGTCAACACAAATGACCTTAGCGCCCCTTTTATCA
>CAIVDK010000221.1 GCA_903904655.1 uncultured delta proteobacterium
ATTACCCTGCTGACGTGGGGCTCCTGTTTGAGTCATCCACGCAACAGGCATATTTACGGGAATTTCAACAGGGGGCCGGTAAATTGCTGAAGAAGGTAAAAAAAGAAAAGAGCGAATAATCGTTCCCAAGGACCGCCCAGCTCTTTATGAGAGGGGTATGCCCCTTAATTAAAGGGGCTGAAAGGGATAGCGGGATATGATTGAAAAAAATAAATCAACCGGAATTAAAAGCTGGCCTCCTGATGACCGGCCCAGAGAGAAGCTGCTCAAGCGCGGCGCGGGGGCGCTCAGTAATTCGGAGCTTCTGGCGATCCTTTTGCGAACGGGTGTTGCGGGAAACAGCGCCATTGATCTGGCGCGCCAGATTATTGAGAAGTTTGGCACCTTTCGCAATATGAGCCATACGGATCTGCGCGAGTGGAAAGAATTTAAAGGTCTGGGCCCGGCCAAAATCGCACACATCAAGGCGGCCCTAGAAATCGGGCGGCGCTTCCGTGAAGACGAAGTCCTGAGCGTCAAGCAAAAGATCGTGTCCGCCGGGGACGTTATCAGCATCATCATGCCGCAAATGCGCGATCTCAAGACGGAGATATTTAAAGTGGTCTATCTCAACAGCAACAATCGAATCATCGAAATCAGCGATGCCGCCACAGGAACGGTCAACCAAGCCATGCCGATTGTGAGGGAAATCATCCATGCCGCCCTGCAAAAATTTGCAGCGGCGATCATCTGCGTGCATAACCATCCCAGCGCCAACATCGCGCCAAGCCCGGAGGATAAAAGGTTTACCGGTGAACTGCATGCCGCCGGAAAACTCATGGGCATCAAGGTTCTGGATCATATCATTATTGGTGACGGCAATTACTTCAGTTTTGCAGATGAAGGGCTGATGGTCTGACGCGCAGCTTGAAATCATTTACAAAAAGATAAAATATTCCTAACAACAAATGTAAAGACGATGAAAGTCTTCCTTCCTGAATCAGTAAAACGTCAACCTTGAAGAAAATGCTTGATTTCAACCAGGGATAAATGATGTCTTTTTCATACATAATTGTGATATGGATGATACAAATGTTGACGACTGGATGTGTGAGAGGGGCTCGGAAAACGTAGGTGCCGTGGAATTATGAACCCCCTTCACATATATCGAAAGGGTGAATGAATGGGGGACTCTCCACCTAGAGACTGTGTCGTAATCACTTCATGCTTTTTTTCGAAAAAAGAGACCTATTTAAATTGTGTATACCGAACTTTCCTAAAATTATAGGGGTAAACCCATTCCTAAAATAAGTAGCTTCTCTCTCATGAAACCGAAAAGCAAGATTGAACTCAGACTCACGATACTGCTCATCGCGTTGTGCGTATCGATTATATCTTACCTGGGTTGCAGCTCTTCATCGGGTGAACCACAGGTTCTTGCCAGGGTGGAGGTTCCGGAATATATTGAAGACCTGAGCCTGCCCGTCTATGCGGGCATTGAAGATGCTGATGAGATCTACTACGCTCTCGTCATTGCCACGAAGACGCAGTTGGACAAAGCAGGCGTGACTTACCGCGTCATTGATGTTTACACACCCGGGACGCGCTACCTTATCGCTCTGGAGGAGGATGAAGGCGCCCGCCAGGAGGCTGCCAGGTTAGTCAATGTCTTGTATGATGACGGAGAACACATTATTGTGCGGTACACATTTGCGTTGTCTGAACTCCTCTCTGAAACAGGGTTTGACATCAGCTTGATGAATAACTACCCGATCTGGTCCGGTGTGGCCAAGTCCAGTTCGATAGCCAAATCGAAACTTTTCGCCGCGGCCGATTCCTTCGTGAAGAACACCAAGGTGGAGGCCATGCTCAATGCAGTGACCCAAGGGGACATCGAGTTGTACACGGAATATTTGAGCGGTGAGAAACAGGTTACGGTGAAAGGAAAACAGGTTTCGCTCGACTTCCGCCATACATACAAAAGAGACACGAAAGTGCAAGAAGCCACGCAATACATTCTCGACCAGCTGACAACCATGGGAGTGACGGCCGACTTTTCAGAGTGGATCTACCTTTACAAGGATGAGGACGATCCCGATTCCACCCCCGTTACCGTCAAGGGCCGCAATGTGATCGGTGAGATAGAGGGGCAAGCGAGCCCGAAGGAGATTGTCATCCTCATCGCGCACCTCGATTCCATCTCAGGAAAGACGGACGTCACAGCGCCGGGCGCGGACGACAATGCCAGCGGCTGTGTGGGCCTGCTGACGGCTGCCAAGATAATGAAGGGATATAAGTTCAATCGCACCGTCAGGTTCGTCTTCACCACCGGTGAAGAGCAGGCGATCATTGGCGGTAAGGCATACGCAAAGACCGTGTATGATAAAGGGGAGAATATCGTCGCCGTGTTGAACCTAGACATGATCGGTTACAGCAAGGTGCTCGACCCTCCCGTCAAACCGATGCAACAGATAAAGATCAGACATAAAAAGTTTAAGACGGCTTACGAGAAGGATTTGCCTGTCGCCCAGACCTACATCAATGTGGTCAATACCTATGGCATGAATCAGGTCTTCGAGGTTAAGCTCACTCCTGATGGCGAGACTTGCAGCGACCATGCGCCATTCTGGGAGGTCTGTACGGCAAGAGAAGAAAACTCGCCCTGCTATTCCGCCGCCTGGGCCATAGAATACGCGGAAAAAAACTTCATTAATCCCAAGATGCACACTGAGAACGACAGGATCATGCTCAATGACATGTACCATATGAACATGGCCTATTACAGGGCAGTCGTGAAGGCGGCCCTGGGCACTGCGGCGCACTTGGCACAGACCGTGGATTGATCGTGTCACGGAGGTGACTATCTATTAGCTGTATAATAAAGTTTATGGACACACTTGAGAAATCTGGATATTATCAAAGGAGTGGATGCCAATGAATCAAGGTGATGATAAAGCAGCCCCTATATCAAATTCCCGCGCCGAAAGTCGGCTGTAAAGGTTGTCCGATAGGTCATCGGACATGAAATTTACGCCCTGACAGCCAAATGCCCTGGAGGGATGCTTATGCTGTTTATGAAAAAAAACGATATTCCTGCAAAATATTTAGTCCTATGGACAATTTTTTTCCTGTCTGCTTTGTTGTTGCCTGATATCGGCACGGCGGCAGGCTGGTATTTACGCGGAGCTGTTGGTTATGAAAAGTCGCTGGCAGCAAACTTTTCCGACACGGATTGCGCATCGGCCAAGCCACCCGCGTTGTTCGGTTGCGTAAGCGGCAACGACGGGCAAGCCGTCGGCGCCTACGGAGATTTCGGCCATTTTCCGCTGGCGGAAATAGCCGTGGGCCGTCAGTTCCTACCCTGGTTGCGAGCTGATCTGGCCGTCGCTTACCGCTTCAACATGAATTATGACGGCAATGCCAATTTCCTTTCCGTAGGTGCAAACCAGCCCGTTTCGGCTAAGGCTGATTCTTTAAGCGGTATGGTCAATTTGTTTGTTGATATTAATGGGCTTTTGAACGGTAAGAAATTATGGCGTTTCCAACCGTATGTGGGCGGCGGTGTCGGCCTCTCCTACAACCGGATCGGGCAGATGACTTTTCTGTTCCCCGAAAATCCGCGCGCACACAAGGTCAGTATTACGCCTTCCGGAGACCGGAAGGATTTTGCCTTCATGATGGCCGTGGGCACAGGCATCATTCTGACCGAACACCTCAGCCTGGATATCGCCTATCGCTATTTTGATCTTGGTCGCGTGGAAACTGCTCCCGGCATTATGGTCATGGATACCATGCCAGCGGGTATCGCCATTAACAATATCGAATCCCGTCTGCGGACACATGGCCTGGCGGTCGGCCTGCGTTATCAATTTTAGTTGCCGGGTTGTACGCCAGGCAGTCTATTCATTGTGACGACAACGTTGAACGATGAATGCCCCATAGATTATTCTCTTCGCCTGCCCACCCAAACCAGTTTTCTCACGCCCATGCCAACCAGAATCAGGAAGTCCAGAAGGAAAAACACACTGCAAGGGCGCAGAAACCAACGACAGGTAGCAGCATCGCTCTCACCGTCCCCCGGGCATACGCCTTTTGGGCAATCAAGGCGACCAGGGGATGATTGGAAAGCCGTATTCGGAAAAACCGAGCGTCCGGTTTAATGAGGGGGAGCTGGAGATAGAACCATTCGGCAACTACGCCACTCTCTACTCTGCTGTTACCAACAAACAGAACAGGACTTGTTTTGACGTTGCCTGTCAAGTCAAATATAGGTCAGGTCATGGTGAACGGGACTGAACCCTATTTTACAAACAAAGTGATGAGGCAGATTAAGTAATGTTAATCTTTCCACAGTTGATCGATAATATTTATGGTTTCTTTCGCGGCCATACCCGGTTTTAGAGCTGTATCGGCTATCCCAGAAACCACCCGGGTGATGTTGTGGTCGATGTTGGCTTTTCCCCAGACGCCTGCGTTCGGAGCGGAAATATAAGCGGAAAAAGTGTGATGCATGGTTCCGGGGCGCTCTCCGATGATGTGAATGATGGCTTTGTGTTCTGGCGAATCAGGCAACCCTCCAAACAGGAGTTCTCCAATGCGGTATCCTGCTCGAACCCGCCCGCCTTTGAGCACCAGGATCTCAGGGGCCAGCTTCAAATTTTTCTTCTGCAAATTTTCTTCGAGCGCGGAAAGATACGGAGCCAGATGCCCCTGATCCATGATGGCGTGGGCGTTCAGGCCATCCGATATAACGATTTGCACCTGGCTTGGCTCACGTCTTGTTGCCTTAATCGCTTTTAGCGTCTGTAAAGAGGGATCGTCTAATTCTTCTCCGGTTTGCGGGTGCAGGATATAATCGGTTCGATCCTGCGAACGGGTTTTCAGGGGCACTGCTTTCGGTATCGCAGCGATAAAAGAAGGATCAAGTTCGACCCAGATGGCTTTCTTGGCATCCGCGTACAGGGTGCGAATTTCACGATCAAGCTCGGGCGCCATTTTCCACGTTTTGCGGTCGAATCCTTCCGCCAGATAAACGCCGCGGTCGCGGACTGCCTTCATTTGTTTTTTTCCTTCCCGGATGATTTCCGCTCTGGAACGCTTGTCACCTTTGGCGCGCCTGTATTGATACCATACCCAGAGGGGTTGTCCAAAACGGGACGTCGCTTGTCCCTTGGCATTAATGACGCCCAACCGCTGGAAGAATTTCCACATGGGATCATTTACTTTGAATCCGAATTTTTCGCGAAGACGCACATGGTCCTGGAAGGCGGTTGTCAGATACCCGAGCATGGGATCATTTTTAGTGGGCAAAGCCATAAGATAAGCCGGATTGGCCGGCATGATCTGATCCTGGCACCAGTCCAAGTCATCCAGTGTTACATCCATATGCAGGGTGGAACAGATATCCAGACCAATAGTGAGGCCGTGGAGCTTACCCATGACGATATCTTCAAGACAGCAGCGCACGAGTTGTTCGCGGGTGCGAAAGACTTCCGGCCCGATAAATCCGGCCACGTCGTTCACATGCACCCACGGGGCTGGGGTGCGTCCGGCTTGTTGTTGGTCGTTGGCGATCTTCATTTTCAGGAGGCGGGTGAAACCATACTTGCGCGATTCGTGGATGACCATATCGGTTCCCTGGCCGCTGCCATTGGTAAAATCCGCTCCCTGGCCGGTTTCAAAATAAAATCCGTAGGGCCCCGTCCGCTGCGCCGCATAGTTCAGCATCTTTTCCAGGGTGATATCAAATGTGGCATTGGCTTTGTCGCTGCCGGCCAGGCTTTGAAACCAGACGCCTGTGGTGCCCGGCTGCTGTTTTTCCACGGTCGCCTGAAGATCAATATGAGCCAGAACGCTATGCGGAATGATATCTTCCACTTGAAAAGTGCGGCGAAGATCCAGGAGCGCTGTTTCCAGGGCCGCGATGGAGGCAGGCTCGCTGCTTACGGGATTTACGCCAAGAACGACATCGCCTGTTGCATAAGACCATCCTGAAAAGATCTGCCAGATCACGTCATCGGGGTGGTCCGTCGGTGAATTGGGCTGAATGCGGGCCCCCATGTATCCTTTTGCGCCGATGTGGGTGCCAGCAAGCGGATTAAATATTTTGCGTCCGACGGCGATGAGTTCTTCGTTGGACATGATCTTGACGACACATCCGATGACATCACTGCACAAGCCGTTAAGGAGCGGCTGAATTTCAGATTCATCTTGGGCGAGCAGGAACTTTTTCAGTTCGCTAAGCGTCATGGAACTGGTCTTTTTTACAGAATCCGGTGACAGATTTTCGAGCAGGCGGGCATATAAATTGTCTTCAAACAACGGGTGTTTCAGAATATCGTCAAGCCTTGTATTGGATAAAAGCTGGCGCGCTTTTGACCGTATGACTTCATCGGCGGCGGCGACACCAAGGATCTGATCACCTTCCTTGAAAGCATTGGCCGCCCCGATCAGCTGCTGATAGGTCGTGCGGTCAAACTTGCCCACGGTGCGATCCATAAAGGCAAAAAGATCTTCTGCGGGTTTTGTTGTGAGAAGCCGGGCCTGCAAAAGCGGCGGAAGCAATCCTGAACCGACCAGTGACCCTGCCAGAATACAACAAAATTTTCTTCTGCTCATGCGCCCGTTACTCCTTGTCGTCATATCTTTGTCACTCATGATTCATGCCTCGCTATTGATGGATCTCCTTTATCATGGAGACGCAACTTTTTAGAGCAATCTGCCGTCTCCATGATAGCAATCAGTGGAGGATTAAATCAAGTTGTATTAAAATGATTTCTCATGACTGGAGATTTCGAAAAACCGACCATTTGTGTCAACAGACATTACGTTTTCCATATTTCGTTCAAACCGGTTGAACATTTCATTGAAAGAAAGAAGAAAAAGATGGTTATTGGCGTTGGGCCATCCAGTTTTCTGTTGTTAAAT
>CAIVDK010000222.1 GCA_903904655.1 uncultured delta proteobacterium
CACTACCCCCTCAAGATAGCGTGTCTACCAATTCCACCACTTCGGCAATACCAATAATTATTTCTAAATTACTTCTTGACCGGGATCGGTGCTGGTTGACTTGCTGCTCCCGACATTGGAGCAACAGGATCCACCTGTCTTGTCACAGGGGTTCTTGATTTATCAAATAAACCAGATCCTCGATGTGCCGCTGTATAGGTAAGTACAAGCGAAGTAAGCATAAAAACTATAGCCACTCCCGCGGTCATCTTTCCTAAAAATGTACCCGCTCCGCCGGAACCGAAAACAGTCTGACTGGAACCACCAAAAGCCGCGCCCATGTTAGCGCCCTTGCCTGCCTGCAATAAAACAATCATAATCAAAATCAGGCAAGCTAAAACATGTAAAATTGTAACTAATGTGTGCATATTAAATCCTCTTGTAGAAAATATTTTTTTACATAGTTAAATACATATCACAGATGGATTCTTAATTCAATCCTTCTTTTGTCTTTACTTTTATCCTAAATTCCTGTCATTTTTTATATTTACACAGGTTCTTCCACCCCAAACGCCTCGTAAAAGAATGACATTGCCAAGTTTATTGAGGAGTTCAAAGGTTTTTATATCCAATTTGCAGATTGCTTTTCACGGGAAGAACCGCGTTGGAACTTTGCTCAGTACATGGCGGGGAAGATGAGCCAACTGGAGAGGAAGTCCATAGAGCTAAAACAAGGGTTATCTTAAGATTGAAGATCGTAATTAATTATAATAAAAAATAAATCTAAGGAGGAAACAATCATGAAATGTAATGTTGGGAAGACGGATAAAATTATTCGGTGGGTTATTGGTATTATAATAGCAGCGGTGGGATGGTATTATCAAAGCTGGTGGGGGCTGCTGGCGATTATTCCGATAGCCACAGCAATATTCGGCTTTTGCTCTCTTTATGTGCCTTTGAAGATTAATACCTGCGAAAAAGAGTCAGCAAAATAGCGACCGAAGCAATCTCATAAGTCGCCCGATGCATCTGTAAACCCGGCCAGGGCATTGAACTGTTTAGGGCGTGGAGATTGCCAAACATCTGGAACAAGCCGGTGGAAACCGGGCACACGTTTGGCGGCAGCATCCAACCCGGCGGCGAGGCACCGTTTCTGCGTAACAGGGATTTAGGATTTATGAACGGCAACGTGCAAAGCCGGACATGGAGGCCATCATCCTGCTGTGAGCTTGGAACTGCGTCGTGACCACGGGTTAGAATTACATGCGTTTGTGCTTATTCGTATCCTGTCTATTCCCAAAACGACCAGTGGAAAGATACAGCGCTACGCCACATGTGTATTCCGTTTGATGTCGCCACCCAATTCCGCTGCAATCCGCCACCCCAATCCGGAGGAAGTCGCCACCCAATTCCGGTACAATCCGCCACCCATTGAGAAGAGTGTTTTGACGCTGGATAATTCACGAGAAAGCCTTTAGACCTTCAAGGAAAAACTTGGAGGAACTAATGGCAGCAACGAGGTTATCTATGCGAACGATTAAAGAGATTTTACGATTAAGATGGGAACACAATTTATCCAAGAAACAAATTGCAGTCAGTTGTAATATTGCCCGCAGCACCATCACGGATTATCTGCAGCGGGCAAAACGGGCAGGTCTGACCTGGCCGTTGCCAGAGGACATGGATGATGCGAAGTTGCAGCAAATACTTTTTCCTCGCCGGGAAGGCATCTGCAACCAGGGCAAGCTTCCTAATATGGGAGAGATTTATAAGGAACTAAGCCATAAGGGAGTCACCCTCCAGCAACTGTGGCTGGAATATAAACAGAGCAATCCCGACGGTTATCAGTACAGCCATTTCTGTGATCTTTATCATCAATGGGCAAAGAAAAGGGACGTGACCTTACGGCAAGTCTACCGCGCAGGAGAAAAGCTTTTTGTCGATTATGCCGGTCAGACAATACCGTTTACCGATCAGATTACAGGACAGGTTCAAGAAGCTTATCTGTTTGTAGCCACCCTTGGCGCCAGCAGCTATACATTTGTACGGGCAAGTCTAAGGCAGGATTTGCCTTCCTGGATCGATGCCCATGTGAAAGCTTTTGCCTTCTTCGGCGGAGTTCCGGAGATACTGATTCCGGACAATTTAAAAGCGGGAGTTACCAAACCATGCCGGTATGAACCGGAAATTAATCCTACATACCATGACCTGATAAAATATTATGGTGCTGTGGTGATTCCGGCGCGTGTTCGAAAGCCAAGAGATAAAGCCAAAGTGGAGTCGGCAGTTGGGATTGCCCAAAGATGGATAATAGCTGCCTTGAGGAATCATACCTTCTTTGGTCTTCATGACCTAAACCGAGCTATTGCCGAAAAACTGACAGAGTTAAATAACCGCAGCTTCCAGAAGATGGAAGGTTCCCGGAGAAGCCTTTTTGAAACAATTGACAAGCCGGCATTAAAACCCCTTCCTTCAACTCCTTATGAATACGCGGAATGGAAAACGGCGGCGGTCAACATTGATTACCATCTGGAGATTGATCATCATTATTACAGTGTTCCTTATCAATTAGTTAGAGAACGTGTGGACGTTCGTCTGATATCAAACGTTGTGGAGATATTTTTCAAAAACCGTCGGGTGGTTCTTCATCAAAGAAGTTATGATAAATGGAAGTATACCACCCTAACGGAACACATGCCTCAGTCGCATCAGCGTTATCTGGAATGGACTCCTTCTCGGATCATATCCTGGGCAGGCAAGAATGGACCCAACACGGAAAAGATAGTCAGCCATATACTCGAAAACAAACCCCATCCCGAACAGGGATTC
>CAIVDK010000223.1 GCA_903904655.1 uncultured delta proteobacterium
CGAACCTTTGAGCGAAACCTTGTGCAAGGTTAGGGGGCTTGGCCGTAACAATGGCAACGCGGTCCAGATCGTGACCCTGAACGGGAATGAACGGATGCGGTTTATGGATCTGGAATTCGCAAAGATTTAAAGGATTAACCTGCACCGCATGTTTCATGTTGAACCGGCTTCGTAAAGAGATGGTCAGCTAGCCGTCATTCAAAATGCCGATGAAGAAACTATCGGCCGCTTTTTGAATGAAAATGTGGAACTAGGACTGAAATTCGCTCGGACGGATGGCGGGGTTACTCGAAAAACCGCTATGAAGGGGTGCCACCACGGCATGGGCCGATATGGCGCTGAAATACACCTGGCAAGAAAGAGCTGTTAAAGGCGGCCAAACCCAATATGTAACCGGCAAGCAATATCAGGATACGGTTAGCGGCGCCGAAAAAACCGAGTACTACCCACAAATGGGGTCAGGTCTTGAAATATGCTCAGTTCTCTCCAGGTTATTTTTTCGCCCCGATTCCCAAGAGCTGCTTCTGCAGACCCAAGTCTGTCTTAATCGTTTGCGGTTCTCCATCGTAAACGATGCGACCCCGCTCCATGACATAGCAATGATCGATGAAATCCAACAGATGAGGGGAGAACTGTTCGACCAGGAAAATGCTAGTATTATGGGCATTCCGGATCTTCAGGATCATATTGAAAACGTCCTGGGCAATCAGGGGCGCCAGGCCCTCCGTGGGTTCGTCCAGGAGAATGATCTCGGGGTCCCCCATAAGGGTCCGCCCGATGGTTAGCATCTGTTGCTCTCCGCCGCTCAGTTGCGACCCCAGTTTGTTCTCCAGAAGCTTCAGTTTGGGGAAGATCTCATAGACCTGCTCCAGGTCCCATTTCTTCTCCCGGTCCTTCAGCGTCTTCCGACCCACGATCAGGTTGCGCCTGACCGTGAGATTGGGGAAGATCTGGCGGTCCTCCGGGACAAACCCGATCCCCCTTCGGGCAATCTGAAAAGGCTGAAGGCCCTGAAGGTTCTCCTGCTGGTAGAAAATATCGCCCTGGTACCGGGGAGGGTTCAATCCCATAATACACCGGAACGTGGTGGTCTTGCCCACGCCATTTCGCCCAAAGAGGGCCGCGACCTCACCTTTGTTAATCCGCAGACTGACATCAAACAGGATCTGAGCAGCCTCGTAGAAACTGTTCACATTCTTAAGCTCGAGCATGGCACCGGTCTCCTCCTAAATAAGCCTCCTGTACTTCCTCGTTATCGGCAATCTCCTGGGGCGTGCCGTAGGCCAGTTTCTTTCCCTGGTTTAGAACCATAATATGGTCGGATATGCTGAAAACCATGTCCATGTCATGCTCGACGATGACTAATTTGAGTTCCTTCCGCAAGTGCTCCGTAATCAGTTCCACCATACGGGCCTGTTCTTCGCCCGCCAAACCGCTCGCGGGCTCGTCCAGCAGCAGAATTTCGGGCCGGGTGGTCAATGCCATGGCGAGATCCAGGATCTTCCGGTCTCCGTGAGAGAGCGCTTTTACCGTATGGGCCCCTATCTCCTGGAGCTTGACTTTTTCGAGAAGTTTCAGGGATTCTTCCCGCACCTCGGCGTTATCCTCAAAGCGGGAGAAGAGTCGCCCCTTAACTCCCATGTAGCTCTGAACCCCGATGCGGATATTGTCCAGAACCGTCATTTCGTCGAAAAGGCTGGCGACCTGGAAGGCGCGGGAAATTCCCTCCTTTATATTCTCGTGGGGTGGGCGATTGGTGATATCCCGTCCTTTGAGGATGACCCGACCGCTGTCCGGCCGGTAAAAACCCGTCAGGAGGTTGAAGAAGGTCGTCTTTCCGGCACCATTAGGCCCGATGATGGAAAGGATCCCTTCTTTTTCAACCTCTAGGCTGATCTGATTCACAGCCACCAGGTTTCCAAACCGCTTGGTAAGCCCTTCAATGGATAAAAAACTCATCGTCTCCCTTCTCCCTTTTTCCTTCCCCTATTTCCGCTTCAGTATCCCCATCAGTCCCGTAGGCAGGACTAAAATAATGATCACGAACGACAACCCATAGAGCAACATCCAGTGTTCCCAGAAAGCGCTCAATAATTCCTGAGCCACAACAAAAATCAAACTCCCGACAAGGGGGCCATAAAAACTGACGGTTCCGCCGCCGAGCAGGGTGGCAATGACCACATCTCCGGACTTGCTCCAGTCGAGGACCGAAGCAAAAGCCGATTGCGTCAGGAAGCAATAAAGCCCTCCCGCCAGGCCGGCAAAAAATCCCGATATGGTGTACACCGCAAACTTATAAAATCCTGTATTATATCCGAGGGCTTCCGCTCGGATCGGATTCTGCTTGATAGCCTGCAGCGACTTCCCGAATGAAGACTCGGCTATGCGCCGGATGACCAGCGCGCACAGAACAAATGCGATGAAGACAAAATAGTAGAAATTATAAGAATTTCCCATATCGATCCCCAGGAAGGAGGACCGGACGATCCCCTTGATCCCTGCTTCTCCCCCGGTCACCTCGTCCCACCTCCAGCAGATGAAATAGAGCACCTGGGTGAAGGCCACGGTCAGCATGGCGAAATAAACGCCCTTCTTGTTCCGGATGAGATAACCCAAACCACCGGCAAAGAGGCCCCCGATCAGGGCTCCCAGAATGATCGGAACGAAGAACCCATCCTTATTGTAGAGATGAAGGAACGTAAGAGCCGTCCCGTAGGCGCCCAGTCCATAGAACGCGCCGTGCCCGAATGAAGGCAGGCCGGTATAGCCTAGGCAGAGGTTGAAGCTCAGGGTAAAAATGAACCAGATCAAAAGCTCCGTCCCCAGGGAGATATAATCGCCCAGATAGGGGTAGAGAGGATAGCAAAGAAAAATGAGGAAGATCCAGAGGTATGGATCTTTGAGAATTTTTTTCATGACCCGAATTCCTCCAAATTCATTCCACGATGTTTTGTTCGCCGAAGATTCCCCGGGGCCGGAAATAGATGATGAATGCCATCATCATATAAGGGATGATATCAACAAATCTGGGGATGATCAGTGTGGCGAGGGAGGTGGACACCCCCACCAGGATTCCTCCCAGAATCGTTCCGGGGATGCTACCCAAGCCGCCCATGAGGACAATTACAAAAGAAGGCATAAGAATTAAAGTACCCATTTGCGACTTGATGCTCCAGATGGGGGCGGCGATGATTCCGGACAGACCGGCCAAAGTTGCGCCGATGACAAAAACGATAGTTCGTAGGAGCGGGAGGTTATTTCCCAGGGCACCCACCATTTCGGAATTGAACATCCCGGCCTTGACTACTGCGCCGAAATTGGTCTTTTCCATCAGGAGCCACAGGGTAGCCAACATGGCTGCGGCCACAACGGAGATGAACAGCCTATACTCGGGATAGATAAAATCTCCGAAGCTAAAGACCCCCTTGGCGAAGGAAGGCGCACTGATGGAATAAGCCGCCGACCCAAAAGTTATCCTGATCAGTTCTTCGACAGCCATGGCAAATCCCAGGGTGATGACCAGGCCGAAAAGGGGATCCTGTCCGTAGACCCGGCGGATCAGAACTCGTTCGATGACGAAGCCGATCATCGCAACCAAGAGAGGGGTAATGGCGACAGAAGGCCAAAACCCGATATGGCCCTGGAGGACCCAGAAGAAGTAGGCGCCCATGGCATACATGATCCCGTGGGAAAAATTGATGACCCCCGAAACGCCTAAAACCAAGCTGAACCCGATCGCCACTGCGGCGTACACCAGGCCCAGGCCGATACCATTTAACAAAAGGGACAGGATTAAACTTTCCATTCGCGAATCCTTCCTGCGCAGGCAATCCTACTGGTTTAAAATCCGATCCTGGTGAGCCGTGGCTTGCCGGGACCGGATTTTATCTTGTGTTATTTCTTGCAGCCGACATTGACCGGATTTTCTTGCTTGGTCCGGGCGACTTGATCCGCCGGGACAGTGACTTTCACATCCAAGATATCATTCCCAGGTACCGGGTTGTACTTGCCGAAAACAACCTCGGTCAAAACTTGATGGTCCCATGGCCGCACATAGGTGGGTGTTTTCCGGGCGTTATCCTTGATCGTCAGGCCTTCCATCGCACAGATGACTTTTTCCACATTATCCGCAGTTTTGGCTTTCTTAATGGCCTCTAGCAGGATTTTCACGGAAAGCCACCCATTGTAGGTATTGACGTCAATAACGGGGGAGGCGGCCCGGGGATATTTCTTCTGATACCTTTCGTTCAATTTTTGCATCTCGGGAGAGGTCTTCCAATACATTTCAGCGCAGACGTAGGCCTGACGGTCTTCGGCGGGTACGGCAAACACATCGACGATATCCGCCAGGGTGTACCAGACCTTCATTTTGTCATAGATCTTGTACTCGTTCAGCTGCTTGAGGAGGGACACATTATCAAAGCCACCCAGGGTGATCACCAGGACGTTGGCATCCGAATTCCTGATGGTGAGCAGTTGGGAACTGAAATCCCTGGTACCCATGGGCACCTTGAGCTCGCCGACTTCCTTGGCTCCTACAGTACTCAGCATATTCCGGGCCCATTTCGTCCCGGAATGCCCCCAGGAATAATCATGGGTAAGGAAGAACCATTTCTTCCCCAAGTTGTCCGCAACGTATTTCGCTCCGGCCCGGACAAGAATGGCCATATCCGGAGGGGTCCGGAAGACGTAATGGCGAGCCGATTCGCCCGTGACCTGGTCGCCGTTCTGGTTGGTCGCGATGTAGAGGACTTTCTTTTCTTCCGCCACGGCCCCGACGGACAGGGCCGTGGAAGTGGAAACCCCGCCCATCAGAAATTTGACACCGTCCACCTCCACCAGCCGCCTGGCCCTTCTGGCGGCCACATCGGGGTTGGTTTCATCATCGGCGATGATGAGGGTTATGGGGCGCCCCAGGACTTCATTGTTATAGTCCTCCAGCGCCATCTCCATGCCGATTCTTTCCAGCAATCCGTGATCCGCGAAGTTTCCGGAAACGGGACTGACCACGCCAATCTTGATTGGTTGTTTCTTCTGGGCATCCGCCGGACTCGCCATCAGACCAAAGGCAAAAATTGCGGCAATCAAAAGAACCACTTGCTGAAAACGAACACATCGCTTCTTACATCGTTCCATTATTCTTCTCCTTTTTCTGAATAGTTACTTCAATCCTGACAAAAGTCTTTGCGACTACCCCCACAACGATTGTTACGGTATCATGATTTTCGAAAATCTACAATAATAAATAAAAAAATATTAATAAGGCATTCCTTGGGGCAGTGGGGGCTTAAAAGGAGTCATTTTGCATGTCAATACAATCCTTACCAAGTAAGCTTAAGAATTTCCAATTGAAGAACTAAACCGCGGCGCGGTAGCCATCCCATCGCCTTCTTTCAGAGATTCAAAATAAACCAATTCCTATAAATTCAGCAAGGATTTATTTTAGCGCCTTTTGATCAAGCGGACTCCGCATAGAGCTTCCTGTGTCATCCCGTAGGCATAAGCCTGCGGATATAAAAATCAAAGGGGATTGTATTATTATTCGAAAGTTGAAGCGTCATAGCTCACGACACGCGACATAGTTCTTCAAGCGTCAATCCAAAATTGAATCAACATCTCGCATTTGATTTTACTTGTTTGTTTCCTCAACTTTGAATTAACGCTTATTCGAAATATTTGATCAAGGTTTGAACTCAGCTGAAGCAATATTTGCATGAGGCGCACTGAATTGAGGATTCAAAATGGCTGAACTCTATCTGAATATTTCGTACAAGTATAGGGGGCTGGTCACCTTATAAAGCCATCGACCACTTTATAATCATCTATCACCTCAATCAGCGCTCCGTGAGCGTACTGAGGCAATATCCAGAAATGTCTAATATCTGTTTTATCGCTATCATCGGCGCGCTCAGCAATTATCTGGTCGTTAACAGAGATACCTTGTTCTTTACATAACCGATAAGTATCCTCAATGTGTGAGGATGAGAAACAAATGTGGTGGACTCCCTCGCCGTGTTTTTTCAGCCGCTTGTATAATGGTGACTGATCATCAAACGGCTGCAAGAGTTGAATATCACAGCCCCCCATGCTGTCGAAGAATGCCGTGATGTATTTTTCATCTCCGGCATAACGCTCCTGTCGGGCCACTTTCCGCTTGAGTAGTTGGGGTGTGACTACGTGGAATATATTGGTGTAATGTTCAATTGCCTGGTCAATGTCTTTCACCAGAATGCAGACATGGGCTACTGTTTTTACCATAAAACACCTCCCGAAAATTTGGTAGTTTTGATATGATGGTGGTTAATCCTCTTGAGAACATCCATGCAGAGCCACTCTCCGAACTCCACCACTGTTACACTTAATCGTTAGGCCCCTGCGAGACCCGCATGTTTTGCTGGAGTCGTTCGATCAGATCACGAATGGCTCGTGCGTCGTCTTTGCGATGCCCGTGGCTAACAATGGGATTGCTTCCTCCCGCCGAATCAATCCGGATGTCGGACCATATTAAACCAGTTTGGATATTGACCGAAGCCACTTTAGCGATCGGAATGCTCTCCTCATTGGAACCGAAGAATCGCGGTTTAATCCGCGTAACTCGGTTTTGATTTACTTCAATACGCACTGGAAAAAGTAGGTTGCCCGAAGTTAACCGACTGGCGGTGAATACACGGCTGTTGTCAACCATTGCTTCCTCCTTCGCTTCGATAATTTAAATTGATGATGCACTGCTTTTCTAGATTGATAGTATATGAAGTCCATTGTTGAGTGTCAATTGAATTATGGTCGCATAATTATTTCTCGAACACTGACAGAAGATTCCCGTGTGAGAAATATCACCCAGGAAATCGTGATACCTGCCTTTGATAATCCTGCATAATCTTTGTTTCCCCAAAGGTCTATAGGTAAAAAGGAGGCAGAGAATGATCATAAGAGACGCCATTAACATTTTTCAAATCTCACAGAAAAATATTCACAGGAAGAGAACCAAGGACAGCTACCGTTACCTTCTTGAACATCTCGAAAATCATTTTCCTGATAGTCCCATAGAGGGGATTACCCCTGATCAAATCCACCAGTTTCTGGAAGCCTTGACGGAACATACAGCCAAGTCAACCAGGAGATTGCGATATGCGCAGTTGAAAGCATTCTTCAATTTCCTGATCAATGAAAAAAGGCATTCGATGAAAAATCCCTGCCACGATGCGATCATGGTCAAGGCTTTTAAAAGCCCAAGGATGAAACAGAAGGAGACCTTTGCACAACTACATAAAACCAGCAATTATGTCATACCGGCGAAGGCCGGTATCCAGCATTATCAACAACTTCCTAGATTCCGGTATTCACCGGAATGACGAATAAGGGAGTTATGCAAAGGTCTCAGAAGGACATCCTCAGCAGAGAAAGTGTTGATGAAATAATTTATCGGAGCAAAAAGGTCAGGGACAGATTGATACTTGAACTTCAGGCCTACTTTTGGTTTCAAGGCTTTTTCACGTATACGATGGTTTCTCAGTAGAAGCGAGGAGCCGAACCGCGAAATTTCTGAAACGGTTCGGCCCCTCGCATGGTGTAGAGGGTTAGAGCCCCTTCTTCTCGAACCAACGGAAGAGGACGATAAATAACGCGCCCAAGATGACGATGACGATCCAGTGATTGATTCCGAGAGCCAAGGGAATGGTAATCTTACCAAAATCCCCCCAAGTCAGGACCGTTTCCTTCATCAGTGGATACGCTTCGGCGTAGAGCCCAGCACCCAGGATCATCCCCATGAGACCGAAGGCGCTGTCGTAGCGCCCCTCTCCCAACGCACCCATGGCGGTGGCGGGGCAATATCCCAAGATGCCCCAGCCGATTCCAAAGATCAAGCCGCCAAGCACGTTACCTCCCAGAATCAACGGTTTGAGGGAAAACTTGATGAGACCAAGATCGAACAACAGATACATGCCCACCATGGCGACCAGGATGGTAGTGAGCATGAATTTAACGATGGTCATGTCCTGGAGACGCAGAGCCGCCATTTGCTTGTCGTAGCGAATCACCTGGGCCTTCTGCATGATGAATCCGAAGAGGATTCCCGTAATGGCGCCAATCAAAAGTTCATTCATGGTCATTACCTCCCCCATATAAGATTCTGGCCAGGATCATTCCAGCCAGGAAAAAACAAATCAAGGATACGTAACCGCTGATGGCTATCTGAGCCAAACCGCTCAGCCCGTGACCGCTTGGGCACCCATCGGCGAGACGCGCCCCAAACATCAGGACGGTCCCTCCCAGAAAGGCCGCCATCCAACGCCGCACCCGCGACTGCCCGAAGCGAGCCTCCCACATCGGGGGCACTGCAACCGCCATTTTTTCCTTCGAGAGCCAGGCCGATGCCAGGGCACCGAAGAGCACCCCGAAAACAAACACAAACTGCCAATCGATAATAACTTTTTCTTTGATAAAATAAGCCATACTGGCCACTTTTTCCGGCGCGACGGACTGTTCAACAAAGCCCGCAACGCGAACAAAGGTTGTTGAGGCACCGAAGTATTTCCCCATAATAAAGACAGATAACACCAACAGAATACCAGCTAGTACGCCAGCGGTGTACGGCGACCATGTCTTCTTGCGAAGGATATCCATTTTTTACTACCTCCTTGATCAAAGAGTTAAAAAACGACCGACCGGTATTTATAGGCTATCCCGACCGCCTAAACAACTCCGACAAAACATCTATAGGCTACTATTAAAAAACACTTCCGTTTTTTTAGTTTCATGACTCGTCAGAAATCCTTTTCCTTTAGCACCCATCATTAAAAACGGTTTATATTTTTTAATATTCAAACTTATAGCATCATAAGGACATGTATGAAAACATTCAGCACAATGAATACAAGCATTTGCATTAGCTTGCATTGGTAGCTCATTTTTCATTTCAATACATTGAACAGGACATGCCTTTTTACATTTTTTGCAACTTTCACATTTGCTGTAGTCAAATCTAACTTTGGGAAATACATACTTATGCATTCGTTTTTCTTTTAAAAGAGCATTTGATTTAAATATAGCTGATTTGCTCTGATAATTAAATAAATCAGAAATATCTTTCACTGTGTCAGGATTTCTACCTTCCAACTTCAGAGTTTCAGCTACAAGCTCATCTATATACGGTAAAGCTTCTTTTCCAGGCATCCCTTTATTAATCCTTGTATCCCACTTTTTCGTAAAACAATGATAGGCATCAACTTTCAGACCTAGAACACTTTTTCGTCCAGTAATCCTTAACAATGCGGCAGCTTCAGCCAATGCTTCGCCGGAAGATATTGTCCCAAAAGTTGTGAATGGAACAGCTAAAGAACCCCACTTTTCATCCGGCTGCGGTAACGCTTTAATTAGCTCAAGCAAATTGTATTGCATATGATGAGAATATACAGGACCGCCAATCATCAATACATCATGCGCTGAGACGTTTTTATCCAGAAACCCTGCCCTGTTATTCTGCTTAAAAATCATTTCTCTACGTGTGCTGTCAACGATTTGCACTTCAGCGCCTTTATTCTTAAAAGCACTTTCCATCATTTTGCCGACTTTGAAGGTATTTCCCGATGGACTAAAAACAATTATCGTAATCTTCATGAACTTACCATTTTCCAAATCTTTTAATAAAAAGTGAAGGATCTATTTTCCCATCCTTATCGTCTGTAAGCAGTTCCATTGGACTTAACCAATCGCCGCAGCATCTCTGATTATTATTTGTAATTTTGCATGGTTGATTAAAGCTGTCAAATGAACATTTCAGAGGAAGCCAAGATATTTCACAAATGCGTAAAAACCTGATGAACCGAGATAAACGTATCGCCTGCTTAGTCTGCTTCCGTATCCGCGATGGTGATTTCGGCCGGAACGTCCGGCATGACTTCCACCGCTTTTAATTTGCCGGCCAGTGTCCGCGTCTTTTTCTGCGCGTCGTCCACGGAGCTTGCGGCCTGGTCCAGCCTTTTGCGCACGGCATCGAGTGAATCGCCGAACCGGCCGAACGCCGCTTTCACCTCGCCCAGCACTTTCCAGACTTCTCCGGAACGCTTCTGAATCGCCAGCGTGCGGAAACCCATTTGCAGACTATTGAGAAATGCGGCAAACGTCGAGGGCCCTGAAATCACGATACGGAATTCGCGCTGCAGGTGCGAAACCAGCGCCGTGCGGCGGATCACTTCAGCGTAAAGCCCCTCCGACGGCAGAAACATGATGCCGAAATCCGTGGTTTTGGGCGGCGCCAGATATTTTTGCGATATGTCTTTGGCCGCCTTTTTAATACTGTTCTCCAATTGCCTGACGGCATCTTCCGCTCCGGACGCATCGGCTTTTTCCTGCGCCTCCATCAGCCGGGAGTAGTCTTCCACCGGAAATTTGGCATCCACCGGAATCAGCACGAAATCGGAGGGTGAATCGCCCTGGCCGGGAAGTTTGATGGCAAATTCGACAAAATCGCTCCCGTGCTCGTGTATTTTGACATTCCTTAAATATTGCTCCGGAGACAAAATCTCTTCCAGAAGCGCGCCCAGTTGGACTTCCCCCCAGGTGCCGCGCGACTTGACGTTGGTGAGCACTTTTTTCAAATCCCCCACGCCCGCAGCCAGCGTGCGCATATCGCCCAAGCCCTGATGAACCTGCTCCAACCGTTCGGATACCTGCTTGAAAGATTCGCCCAGGCGCTTCTCCAGCGTGCCCTGCAATTTTTCATCGACGGTTTCACGCATGCGGTCAAGCTGGCGGGTATTGTCTTCCTGGATTTGTTTGAGCTTCTCGTCAATGACCAGACGGATATCATCCATCTTTTTTTCATTGGTCGCGGTAAGGATGGACAGTTGCCTGCCAAAGCTCTCCATCTGATCGTTTTGCATTTTGGCAATATCGGCCATGCGCGTCTGAACGGAATCGCCGAAGGATTTCAGTGATCCCGCCAATTCCGTTCTTTCCTGCTGAGCCTGCAGCTGCGTTTCTGCGCGCAACCGGACAATTTCATCACGGACTGAACGATCTGTTCTTTCCTGCGCGTCTTGCAGAGCGTCCAGTTTGCCGGCCAGTGGCGTCCAATCAACAGAGCTTCGCTTCAACTGCCAGATCTGCAGCACAACAATGATCAGCAGAAATATAAAAATGACGTAAGATAATACTTCCATTTCATCCATCAATTATCAAATATCGTTCAGAAAATGTGGCTGAATATAATGGCCAATATCTCAAAATGTCAAGCAAAATAAGGGATTGTAAAAAAACATGAAATGGCGGGGGTATCTTTTGATACGGCTATGGCGATCGATATTATCTGTAATGATGGGATATTTTTCTTTTGAATGAAAACGTCGCGTGTTATGGTTAGAAAAATTAATCGAGAAACTTATGCAAAACGAAAGCTTTCACGCTGCCTGAATAGATTGCACAACTTAACGAAATTAATTGGGTAAAATAGTTTAGAGCCTTCAAAGAGGGGCTTTGAATATGGCAAGAAAAAACTCTTCGAAAAAAATAAGCAGAAGAAAATTTTTAGAAATATCCGCCCTCACTGCGGCGGGAGTTCTCACCGGTCTCCCCACCGTTAAAGCATCCACGCCTACTGCCGAACTGGTCTTGATAAATGGGCAAATTATTACTGTGGATGCCCAGGACACCATTACGGAGGGAGTGGCAGTTAGAGGCGGCAAAATCATTGATACGGGAATAGCGAAAAAAATATCCCAATATATAGGAACTCAGACAAAAGTTATTGATTTGAAGGGAAAAACAGTAACACCGGGTTTGATTGATTCTCATGCTCATCTGCCTCCTTTTGGTCAGAGGGAAAATGGCTGGTTCGTGAAACTCCATGGGATAGAATCAAAAGAAGAAATCATGGAAATGCTGGCGCAAAAGGCCCGAAAACTGGCTAAGGGCGAGTGGGTTTCCGCATGGGGGATTGAGGATTTCTCCCTTTCTTATTTCGATAAAGAAGATCTGGACAAGGTGACAAAAGAACATCCGATGCTGGTAGTACACACCTCCGGCCAATGGGGCTTTGCCAATAGTCTGGCATTAAAAATAGCCGGAATAGACGGCAACACGAAGAGCCCGCCAGGAAGTAGCGTGGAAATGAAGCTCTTTCAAAAAGAACCAACCGGAGCCTTGGTTCACTATCCCGCTTTGGGGCTTGTGCGAAATTATATGCCTAAACCAAATGAAGCACAGGCTGAAGATGCCATCTTGTATGCCGCAAATCTTTACGCGGCCGAAGGCGTCACTGCAGTTCATGATAATTTCTTCGGGCTCTTCCACCCATATTTTCATCGGGCATATTTTAAACTCGTTCAATCCGGTAAAATGCCCGTGCGCATAAAGATATGGCCGTACTTTCCGAATCTTTCAGTTGCCACTCGAGTATTTAAAAGCCTTTTTACTTCCGAGGAACAGTTTCCCCCGACGCCTCCGGTGTTGGTTCATTATAAAAAAGCATATCCTGAATTATTCGCCTCTATGTGGGGCGGGTTTAAGCTGGCGATTGATGGACTGGCTCTCTGGTATAGCTCACCGCGTGTTTTTCCGATGCATACAACAGAAAATTTACACACCATGGTTAAGCTCTTTCATCAGTCCGGCCAGCAGATCAGTATCCATGCTGCCGGGGATATGGCTGTTGATATTATCTTGAACGCCGTCGAGGCAGCTCTCAAGGAATATCCGCGACAGGATCACCGCCATCGCCTTGAGCATGTCATCCTTCCCCAAACCGGTTCTCTGGAACGCATAAGGAGACTGGGGATTGTCGTCTCGACCCATCCCCAATGGATATATTCCTGGGCCGACAATTGGAAAATGAAAAATAAGGAAGGGGCAATACCACTGAAAAGTTATCTGAATGCAGGCATTCCTGTAGCGTTTGGAGCTGATCCGCCTGCCTTTCCTTTATACCAGCCGCAAATAGCCCTCTGGCAAGCAATAAAGAGAACAACTAAAGCGGGGTCACGCTTAGATTCAGCGGAAAGTATCTCCATTCGGGAAGCTTTAAAGATGCAGACTATGGGAAGTGCTTACTCGGGTTTTCAGGAAAGAGAAATCGGCTCCATTGAGATTGGCAAGCTTGCCGATATGGCCGTCTGGAATCGTGATTATTACAGTGTTTCCAAAGATGAAATAAAGGATATAAAAGCAGTTATGACTTTTATGGGCGGGAGAATTGTGTATGAAAAGAAAGACAGTTAATTTTGACGACCTCGTAAATGCTGGCCCGGTTCTTTATATTAGCTTTTCATAACCACAAATTTGCAACAGAAAATCCGAGGTAAAGAACTGGTTAACGCAAGCGGATAAACAAACGAGTTGTGCAAAGGATTCACAGGGAGATCTGTCATGAAAGAAAAGAAAGATTTTAATATCAGTCGCCGGTCATTTCTTAAGATCAGCGCCGGCGCTGCGGCTTTGGCCGGCGTGCCGCTTCCGAAAACGGCATCCGCACGGACGGAGGAACAATTATCAACCCTTATTGATTTAAATCTGTGCGACGGCTGCGTTGATCGCAAGGTACCTGCCTGTGTAAGTGCCTGCAAGGCCATCAACAAAGATAAAATTCCACCGGTTGTGAAAAACATCCCGGAACCCTGGCCGCGCAAAACCATCGAAGACTGGTCGAAAAAGCAGGACGTTACCAATCGCTTGACGCCCTACAATTTCATTTATGTTCATAACGCCCAGATTGACGGGAAAACTATTTTCGCGCCCCGCCGCTGCATGCATTGCGACAACCCGGCCTGCGCGACGATCTGTCCCTTTTCGGCAAATTCGAAAAAGAAAAACGGCGCCGTTGTCATCGATCAGGATCTTTGTTTCGGTGGCGCGAAATGCAAGGATGTCTGCCCTTGGGAAATTCCCCAGCGCCAGTCCGGCGTCGGCATCTATCTGCATGTGCTGCCGGGCTTCATGGGCAACGGCGTCATGTATAAATGCGACTTGTGTAATGAGCGCCTGAAGGAAGGGAAATTGCCTGGTTGCGTCGAAGCCTGTCCCCGCCAGGCGCTGCTCATCGGAGAGCGCAAAGCAATCGAAAAAATCGCTGATGAACGAGCCCGCGCAATGAATGGTTTTATCTACGGCAAAGCCGAAAACGGCGGGACATCAACATTGTACGTTTCGCCCGTATCATTTGAACAGATCAACAAAACGATGGAGAAAAAACCGGGGCAGCCGGATATGAAACCAGACGTCGTAAGAAGAATGGCGACCACCGATCCTCTGGGAAAGGCGGTTCTGGCCGCGCCCCTTCTAGGGCTTGCCGCGGCGGGCGTCGCGGGCGCCCACAACTGGTTTACACGCCGCAAGAATTTGGTGAAGAAGGAGGAAGAAAACAATGACTGAAAAAATCCTCGCCAAGAAGAATCTCGTTGTCCGTCACAGCGCGCTTGAGTTGATCGAACATTGGGCTATCGCCATTTCCGGCCTCGTCCTGCTTTTTACCGGAATCTTCGAACTGCCGGTCGCCAAGCGCTACTATATCATCACGGTTCCCGGCCTGGGCTGGTCGGCTGACTTTATCACATCCC
>CAIVDK010000224.1 GCA_903904655.1 uncultured delta proteobacterium
AAATAGCGGCCGAAGGCATAGGCTGCTTCGGCTCTCAGGCTCCAGTTGCCCTTGACGAATGCCGCATCCGCACCGATAGACGACATCTTGTGGAAGTCAGCCTGGGCGCCCGGATCGACAACAATTTGACCGTTTACCGGCGCAATGACCAGCTGAGTGGCCTTTATGACAGGACGGGGATCGTAACCGTGGAACAGGTTGATGCTCCAATCCACAACGCCGGTTTTCTGGAAGCGCAGACCGCCGGATCCGGAGGCCAGGCTGCGTGACGGAAGATCGACATCGGTCGTAAGAATTTCTACAGGATAATCTTTTGCCCGCGAGGTTATCTGGGTAAAAGGGGACCAGCGTTCGGTGTTCAGCGGGAGGCGATAGGGAACGAACACAGGCACCCAGACCGCATCCATGCTCCAGCTTTCCTTATTCAGACGAGCGGACAGGGACGGAACACCGATCTTTCTTTCTTCCAGCGGCTTTCTCAGAAACTGGCTGTAGTCCCAGGGATTCAAAAGATCGTTGACGGGGTACTCATCGAGCCTGCCCCAGGAGAAGCGCTGAACGCCCGCACGAACCTCCAGGAAATCGTTTGAATAGGCTCCGTAAAATTCCTTGAATTCCAGAAACGGGGTGGTACTCGAGTATACCTTGTCTCCCAGTTTGAGTGTGGAGTGGTCTTCTACCGGGAGATGGACACTCCCGTCCCATCCTCCGTCCAGTGTCATATGAAAACGCCAGGGGCCGGGTTTTTTAGTATCTACATTGACCCGTCCCAGAAGACTGGGGTATTCAGTGTTGCTGTTGCCGTTCAGTGGCATGACGCCGCGCAGATGGAGTTTGCCTGAAACGGAAAGAAAGTCTTCCGCATGACCGGCGGAAACTAAAATAAACAGAAGAATAACTGCTATCCATATTTTTTTCATATTCCTCTCTCCTCATGTTTAAATGTGTGACATTGTCCGATCGAAACTTTGTACGACATAGAATCCGGCTATTTTCCACCCCGTTCCAGCGTTCTCTGTGTAAAGAATTCATCGGGGAAACTGGTTCGGTAAACAATTTCATTAATGGTCAGGGCGGTTTTATGCCTGGTTTTGAGGTTCTCCATTTCCAGTTGGAAAGGAGTGGGAAGCCCGTTGATTATCCGGATGTCCCGGAACGACCCGGAGCGATACAATTCTTTTTCCCGGTAGTATTCAATTTTCATGGTTACCCAGAGGTTTTGAGCGACCCATGCGATGTATCTTGTATATTTGCGGGGTATCTTCGGGGTTACTTCAACAACATAGCACGGTTTGTTGTCAACGGTCTCTTCCCGAAGCACTTTAAACGAATAATCGTCAAGGTTTGGCGGTCCGCTGAAATCGTCATAGGAGAAATCGGACCCGAAAAATGAATCATCCTGGGCGGACGTGGGAATGCGCCGCACCCGCTTGTATTCCGGGAAATAAGCCCACAGATCTCTTTCGGCGAATGTGCGGGCATGAACCAGAAATCCGACGTTTCTCAGATCTGCAGGCGAGTTGAAAACCAGAAGGACTTTGTATGCCTGGGGAGATGCGTTTTTGCTATACTCCGTCAGGGTGCGGGTGCGCTTGCCGCCTCCCCTGTCATATAAAACCATGGTGGCCTCCGTCTTCTGGTCGAGCATGCGGGTGCGCAACTCGTGCATTTTTTCGTATATCTCGCGTCCGCTCATTGCGTATGCACCGGACGGGAGCAGAAGGATCACCGCGAAGAGAAAAAAAATGAATCGTGTATTAATCATAAGACAGGGCCTCTACAATATTAGTTTTTGCGGCTTTGCGTGCCGGAATAATGCCGGCCAGGGCGGACAGTCCCGCTGAAAGAAGTATCGCCCAGATAATGGAAGTGAAAGGCACATAATACCGGGCTGAACCCCAATTCGTAACGAAAAAGCCTTCCAGGTTGATCCAGCCGGCAAGAACGCCCGCCAGAGAGCCGAGAATGCCGCCGGCCAGCCCCATCAGCATGGATTCCATTACCACGACCAGGGATATTTGTTTTCGGAGCATACCGATGGCGCGCAGGACGCCGATTTCACGCGTTCTTTCCATCACGGACGCCAGAAGCGCCACAATGATTCCCAGACAGGCGATCACCAGCGTGATGATATTCAGTGTATAGTTGAATAAAAACATATGGTCCAGCGATTTTTTTATCTCGCCTTTGAATTCCTTCGCAGACAGGACATAAAGTTTGCGATCGGAGCCCAGACGGCTTTGAATCTCTTCCCGTACCCTCTCAACCTTTGCGCCCGGCAAAACATTCACGAAAAATGCGTCACAGAGCATATCGCCCCAGTGACGCTGGTATGTTTGGATGTTCATGCCAATGACGCCGCTGTCACTTGTGTAATCTACCACTATTTTTTTTATATGGAAAGCTACGGGACCCGCAGGCGTAGGAAGGGTGAGTGTGTGCCCTTCTTTGACCTTGAATATGGCGGCAAACGTTTCGTTCACCACCACCTTATTTTCATTTGGTAGGAAACGTATCGGTTCTCCATCGGAAATCGGTCTTTTGCCAAGTTGGTTTCGTTCTGGATAGAGGTCTACATTCGAAGATGAAAGGAGCACTTTTCTGCCTTGATAGCTGATGAACGTCTTGCGCCAGGGGGCCACCGACTCGACACCGGGAATCTGTTCCAGTTTTTGTAACATATTAAACGGCACGGAGATGGCTTTGGAGTTGGCGCTGGCAGTGGGATGGCCTGAAGATATGACAATATCGTACCTGACGATCGCATCCAGCCATCGCACCACGGATTCTTTGACGCTGTAGACAAATCCTGAACTGGCGACAAACACTGCGATGCCGAAAAAAACGGCCGACACCGCGACGGCATTGCGCATCAGATTTCTCCGGAGATTGAGGCCAGCCAGCTTTCCCGCTGCTCCGAATCCATTTGAAAAGAAATGGTTGAAGATGGTGACAAAGCCTTTCAGGAATGACGGGGTGAAAAGAGATATCCCTATGGCAAACATGAGCTGGGCGCCTATGAGGAAAGATTTATGTTTTGCGAGGGGAGAATTGCCTGCCAGTTCATACAAAGCAAGGATGGACACAGAGAGCAGCAGACACAAAATCCCCATGTAATTCATCCGCTTGGCGGTAAAGAAAGCTTCTTCGGTATAAGGAACCGAGCGTATGGCCGAAACCGGTGAAATACGGCTGCTGGCTCTGGACGGAAACAGCGCGGCCAGCAGGCTGGCGAAAATACCGCAGAAAAATCCCATCATGGGATAAAACCAGGTGACATGGAGTTCGGTCG
>CAIVDK010000225.1 GCA_903904655.1 uncultured delta proteobacterium
TTCTGTGTCATGAGCCGCTGTTGTAGCGACGAACCTCGGCGGCTCATCTCTGCTTCTGTCGGTTGCGCGATCCCTGTAAATAAAAAAGCCTACGGCTATATAAGTGAACATCATTCCTTCGGTTATACAGAACGCCAGACGGGCGATTACGCGGAAGATTTGGCGGCGGCAATGCTTGCCTCCACACTGGGCATCGACTTTAATGTCGATGAAAGCTGGGATGAAAAAAAGGAACTGTTTAAAATCAGTGGCAAGATAGTCGGAACAAGAAATATCACCCAATCCTGTGTTCTAAATACCAAGGACTACACCACCGTTCTAGCGGCCGCGGTCTTTGCTTTCTGATGACAAGAGGAAAGCTGATTTGGGTTATCGCGACCGGCGGTAAGAAAAAAGAAAACGATTAAACTTAAGGAAGGAAAAGCCAATGAATGGAACAAAACGCAGCGGAAGAGTACCTGGTGGTGGTCAGGGACAGGGCGGCGGCCGGGGGCGCAAGGGTGGGCCTGTTGCGGGAGGCGCTGTAGGTACTTGCTTATGCCCGCAATGTAATCATTGCCAGCCGCATGAGCGAGGCGTGCCCTGCATGCAGTTAAAATGTCCACAATGCGGCACGGCAATGATTCGTGAATAGAAAAAAATAAAAAGGAGGATTTGTATTATGCCAAGAGGAGATGCAACAGGCCCCACGGGAATGGGACCAATGACCGGGAGGGTGGCAGGTAATTGCGCCGGCTTTGGAATGCCAGGATCCGCAAATAATGCCGGAGGGCGCCGTTTCGGTATGGGTTTTGGACGTGGAGTTGGTTTCGGCGGACGAGGCGGCGGATTTAGACGGCGCAATCGCTTTTTCGCTACCGCTGAGTCGGGGCGTGCGGGGGTTGGCAATATGACAGCGCCTTTTCCCAAGGCCGACCCGGAGATGGAAAAGCAAGAACTTCATTATCAGACAGAAGTCTTGCAATCTGAAATGGACGCGATTAAGAAACGTTTGGACGAGCTCAATGCTAAAGCCTAAACAAAATAATTCTTGTTCGCTGGGATTTCAAAAAGCGGCATGTATTTAATTCATGCCCGGCGACGACAGCGCTATAGTCACCGCTTAGCGTCGTCGTTGCCACCAATTATCATTAATTAAAAAGGATAAAAAATGAAAATAGCATTGACAACATCAGGAAATGATCTGAGCGCACCGCTCGACAGCCGTTTTGGACGAGCGCCTAAATTTCTCATCTACGACTTGGAGGCGAACACCTTTGAAATCGTCGATAATGAGCAGAACTTGAACGCTGCTCAAGGCGCCGGCATTCAGTCCGCGCAAACCGTTGCCCGTCTGGGCGTTAAGGCGCTTGTTACCGGGCATTGCGGTCCGAAAGCGTTCATCGTTCTCAAGGCGGCAAACATTAAAATCTATAACACTGCCGCCGCAACCGTGACAGAAGCTCTCGAACAATACCGTAGTGGCAAGCTAACAGAAGCAGCATATGCCGATGTTGATGGACACTGGGCATGACAGACACATTCACCTACAGATCTATTGGGATTATTCACAGTGAACATACGATCGCCGAGAAAACACCAATCCAGTCCGTTTATGCTAAAGGCTGCAAGGGACAGGCCGAGATATTCCCGGAATTCGCCGCTGGCTTACGTGATCTGGAAGGGTTTTCGCATATTTATCTGATCTACCATTTCCATGTGTCGCCACAGATCAAACTAATCGTAAAACCATTTTTACAGGATGTTGAACGCGGCGTGTTTTCAACTCGGACGCCTTATCGCCCCAACGCCATCGGCTTGAGTATTGTAGAATTGCTCAAGCGCGAAGGAAATATCTTGCATCTGGACGGTGTGGATATCTTGGATGGCACGCCGCTTTTGGATATCAAGCCCTATACAGCCAAATTCGATCTGCACACTGTGAAGTGCAACGGATGGCAGGACGAAGTGGATGAGCAGACAGCTCAAAAACGAGGAAAGCGTGGATATAACGGAGGATGCGTTCCATGATTGTCGCCATCGCTTCGGGTAAAGGCGGAACCGGCAAGACCACTGTTTCCGTCAATCTGGCACGCACGCTGGGCACAAAGGTACAGCTTCTGGACTGTGATGTGGAAGAGCCCAACGCGCATCTGTTTCTTAAGGGCAAAAAGGTCAAAGAGGAAATTGTCAATATTCCGATCCCACAGGTAGATGAAGCACTTTGCAACGGTTGTTGCGAATGCGGAAAATTTTGCACCTACAATGCCATCGTTACGTTTGGGACTGTTCCGCTGATTTTCCCGGAGATGTGTCATGGCTGTGGCGGTTGCACGCTTATCTGTCCTACAAAAGCCATCACGGAGATAGGCAGGCGCATCGGTATGGTCGAAACGATGGAGTCGGGAAACATTACTCTTATTGGCGGGCGCCTGGATGTTGGTGTGGCCATGGCCCCGCCGCTGATTAGAGAAGTTAAAAAATGCCTGCAAAATAATTTGCCGGCTATTCTGGATGCGCCGCCGGGGACATCCTGCCCGGTCATTGCCGCCATTAGGGATACTGACATGGTTTTGCTGGTTACGGAACCAACGCCCTTTGGACTGAATGATCTGATGCTGGCTGTTGACATGGTGCGCGAGCTTAAAATTCCTTTCGGCGTTATCGTCAATCGCATGGGTTGTGGGGATGACCGCGTGCACGATTTTTGCAAAAAAGAAAACATCCCCATTTTGCTGGAAATTCCCGACGACCGTCGGATTGCGGAGAGCTATTCACGGGGAATCCTGATGGTGGACGCGCTTCCGGAATATCGAAGCTTATTTCAAAGCCTGATTTTAAAAGTCAACGAATTTGAAAAGACAAGGAGTTTGTAAATATGCCAACCTATGAATATGAATGAGGTAAGTGCAGCCTGCGCTTCGAACAACAGCAAAGCATCAAAGATGATCCCCTTAAGGAATGTCCCGAATGCAAGGGCGAAGTCCGAAGGATAATCAGCGGAGGCAGTGGCTTTATTTTGAAATCATCGGGGCAAAGTCAGCACGATTCACGTAAAGGTTGCTCTTTAGAAGAAACCGGCAAAACCTGTTGCGGCGCGGATAGAAAATGCGGAGAATCACATTGCGGAGATTGAAATGAGCTTTAACAATTATAAATATATTTACGGACCTGTTCCATCACGGCGATTGGGACTTTCTCTAGGCATTGACCTGGTGCCTTTTAAAATCTGTACATACGATTGCATTTATTGTCAGTTGGGAAGAACAACGAACAAAACGATTGAACGGCGTCCTTACGTTCCCGTCAAAGATATTTTAAACGAATTGAAGATCAAGTTAGCGATGGGAGAATCGCCCGATTACATCAGCATCGCCGGTTCCGGAGAACCAACACTGCATTCATACATCGGCGAACTAATCGGAATGATCAAGAATATGACCACCATTCCTGTTGCCGTCCTGACTAACGGCTCTTTGCTTTTTATGCCGGAAGTTCGGGCGGCACTCATGCAGGCCGATCTGGTCATTCCCTCGCTGGATGCGGGAGATGAATCATTGTTCCTTTATGTCAATCGACCACACGCAGGTATCTCTTTTGATCAGATGGTTAATGGCCTGATCGATTTTACCCGAAATTTCCCCGGTCAAGTTTGGCTGGAAGTTCTCTTGCTTTCCGGTGTTACCGGCATGGCGGAGGAAGTAAAAAAAATTGCCGTTTATGCAAAAGAGATTGGAGCGGCAAAGATTCAACTTAACACAGTCTGCCGGCCTACCGCGGAAGACTTCGCCTGTGTCGTGGGGAAAAAGCAGATGGAGTCGCTTGCCTTGCTCTTTCCTGGGGTGGTAGAGGTCATCTTCGAAGATGAATCCGAACGTCTCCTCGGTGTTGCAATAAGCGAAGCAAACAACACGGAAATCATCAATCTGCTGGCGAGACGTCCCTGTACGCTAAAAGGTGTCTGCACAGGGTTGGGCTTACATCCGCATGATGCCGCCAAAAGACTCCAGCGGCTAGTTGATGATAGAGAGATTACGACATTGCGAACCGACCATGCCGTATTCTATAAAATAGCGGATAAAATCAAATGAAGGAACTGGTGATCATCAGCGGAAAAGATTTTGTTTCTGGTACAAAGATAGAAAACCAATACTATTACAAAATACGGAAGGGAGCTCCATGACACTATTTTACATTCTCTTGTTTTCTGTTCTTGGCAGTATTGGCGCCGTTAGCTTAGCGGCGGTAGTGCTTATTATACCCGGGAAATGGTCAGATCAATTTGTGCCGCTGCTTGTAAATTATGCAATCGGCACCCTTCTTGGCGCCGCTTTATTAGGCATGATACCACACGCAGTGGAACATCTGCCAGCACACACCGTCATGTTTTTTGTTCTTTTCGGCATCATTGCATTCTATATTCTGGAGAGTTTCATGCTATGGCGGCATTGCCATCAAAAAGATTGCCCGGTTCATTCTGCCGCCGGTTCTCTTATCCTCATTGGCGATGCTTTTCATAATTTTGTGGATGGAATTCTGATAGCTTCCACTTTTATGGTATCAATATCTGCTGGACTAGTAGCATCGCTCGCCGTTATTGCTCATGAAATCCCTCAGGAAGTCGGTGATTTTTCCATTCTCCTTCATAGCGGATACAGTCGGAGCAAGGCATTTTTTTACAATGCCTTATCAAGTTCAACAACTATAATCGGGGCTCTGCTCGGATATTTTATGATTACAGAAATAAAACAAATTGCGCCTTATATGCTCTGCATCTCTGCCGCAAGTTTTTTATATATAGCACTGGCCGACTTGATACCGAGCAGAAGGCAAAAGAGGGATTTGCGCGCCTTAGTAGTAGAATTAATATTAATAGCTGCGGGAGTTTTGACAATATGGCTGTTTCACCGGCATTAATCAGAGAAATCGTTATCATCAGCGGCAAGGGCGGAACGGGGAAGACCAGCGTCACGGCTTCTTTTGCCGTGTTGGCCGATCGTCCCGTAATCTGCGATTGCGATGTGGACGCCGCGGATTTGCATTTGGTTCTGGAACCGACTGCCCGGGAACATCATGAATTCCGTAGCGGCCATGAAGCTGTCATTCGCCAGCAAGACTGCACATCCTGCGGTGTTTGCGCGGAGCTCTGCCGTTTTGGCGCGGTAAAAACGACTTCAACCGCTAAAGGCGGCCTTTTATTTTCTATTGATCCTGTCTCCTGCGAAGGCTGCCGTGTTTGCGTGCGGTTTTGTCCGGCGGGCGCCATCGACTTTCCGGAGCGTCATTGCGGCCAATGGTTTGTATCGGATACGCGTTGCGGCCCGATGGTTCACGCGCGATTGGGTGTCGCTGCCGAAAATTCCGGCAAGCTCGTTTCCACGGTGCGCCGCGAAGCTATGCATTTGGCTGAGGAAGAAAATTATAAAATGGTCATTGTGGACGGGCCGCCTGGCATCGGCTGCCCGGTGATCGCTTCTGTTACCGGCGCGACGCAGGTTTTGATCGTCACCGAACCTACTGTATCGGGCGAGCATGATCTGGAAAGGGTACTTTCTCTGACGCGCCACTTTCAAATCCCTGCGGCCATTTGTGTTAACAAGTGGGATATTAACGCGGAAATGACAAAGCAAATCGAGGACAAGGCAAGGCTTGCCGGTGCGAGCATTGCCGGACGGATTCGCTACGACCCTGCTGTTACGCGGGCGCAAATACAAAAAAAAGCTGTTGTTGAAATCGACGCGCCCAGTGCCGATGATATTAAAAAACTTTGGAAAAATCTTAATCTTCAGGAGGAATGAAAAGTAATATGGACGTAAAAGAAGCAAAAACCGGCGCGGACAGCGCTAAAAGTAAAACCTGTGATACGTGCGGTGACTCCAGTTGTTCAGCCACCAAACAACAAAAAAAAGATGAAAGCACGGAAGAATACGCGGCTCGCATCCGTCTGCTATCCAGACTTTGCCGCATCAACCACAAAATCGTCGTGCTCTCGGGCAAAGGTGGCGTCGGCAAAAGCACCGTGGCCGTCAATCTGGCCATGTCGCTCGCGCTTTCCGGTAAGCGAGTTGGTCTTCTGGATGTGGATATTCACGGCCCCAGTATTCCAACCATGCTGGGACTCGAGAACAAAACTATCGAAGGCACCGCCGGCGGTCTTCTGCCTGTGGAACTGGAAAACATGAAAGTCATGTCCATAGGTTTTCTGTTGCAAAACCAGGATGACGCCATCATCTGGCGTGGCCCCATGAAGATGGGTGTAATCAAACAGTTTCTCACGGATGTGGAATGGGGAGATTTGGACTATCTAATTGTTGATGCTCCCCCCGGAACCGGAGACGAACCTCTTTCGCTGTGCCAACTGATTGATCCATTGGATGGCGCGGTGATTGTCACTACGCCACAGAGGGTAGCGGCGGTGGATGTGCGCAAGTCGATCAGCTTCTGCCGGCAGGTTCATGTGCCGGTGCTGGGCGTCATCGAAAACATGAGCGGCTTTGTCTGCCCTAAATGCGGTGAGATTACGCAAATCCTGCCTGCGGGCGGTGGCAGGAAAATGGCTACGGATATGAAAGTACCCTTTCTGGGCGCTATACCCATGGATCCGGGCATTGCCAAGTCAGGCGATGAAGGCCGTGCGTTTATTCAGCATTACGCGTCAAGCCCGACGGCAAAACTTATGCAGGAAATCATCAATCAGATTACAGCTACAGATAAAACAAAAAAACTAAATTCATAAGGAGAAAAATACCATGAAAATTGCAATACCATTAGCCGAAGGAAAACTGACCATGCATTTTGGTCACTGCGCAAGCTTTGCTCTTATTGAAGTGGACCCAACACAAAAAAAGATACTCAAAAGAGAGGATATTGACGCGCCACCGCATGAGCCGGGGCTTTTGCCGCCGTGGCTTGCCGAACGCGGCGCGAATGTGATCATTGCCGGGGGCATGGGACAGCGCGCTCAGGAGTTATTCGCCGCACAGGGCATTCAGGTAATCGTCGGAGCATCGGCGGAAACACCCGAAGCACTGATAACTGATTACCTTGCAGGCACTTTGCAGGTGGGCAATAACGTTTGCGACCATTGATAGACGAGGGCTGAGTTTTCGCGAAGGCGAATTTATTGGCAAATACGTCAAGAGGCAGGCTTTTATCGACCCGTTGACGAAACAGGCAAATGATGTATAATTCAGCCGGCGGCTTGGAATTCCATCATTTATTTGAACACATTCTTTGCTTAGTCAAAAAAATAAAAGGAGAACTGAAACTATGGCTTCAACTAAATTAAATACTGTGGACAAAATTGAGATTCTGACATTACAAGACAACTATATCGAAATGACGGCTATGGACAACAGCGCGGTGATTACCCGCGCCATGCCGCTCAAAGACGGAGAAATTCGCTCATCCATTTTGGCGGAGCACGGTTTTTCGGCCATCGTGAAAACAACAATGGGAGATAAGACAAAAA
>CAIVDK010000226.1 GCA_903904655.1 uncultured delta proteobacterium
CTCGGTGATTTTCTCTTCCAGCGGGAAATATGCATTGTCTCGCAAGAAATTCTCTCCAACCAAAATACATCTCGTCCTCTGGAACGTCCTGGACGGAAAGATTGAAAAGACTTTCGACAGAGATGAATTTTATTCGGCGGCATTTTCTCCGGACGACCGGTATGTTTTATCTCCCAGGCGAGACCAGACACTTGAGCTTTGGGATTTGGCTACCGGGAAAGAAGTGCGTAGTTTCCATAGGCGCTCCGCCACCACAGCCTTGGAGGCTATTTACGCCATTCAGATTTCCAAAAACGGCGGCTATGCCCTGTCAACCACCGCCACCGCTGCAACGCTTTGGGACTTTTCGTCAGGGAGGGAAATCGGTTTCTTCCGACTGCCCAAGGATTTTAGGTTGGCGGACCTTTCGCCTGACGGGAAACGGATTCTTTTGAAAAACTCTTCGATAGCCGGTGATACAATCTTCAGGGTCGCAGACAGCCAGACCGGCTATGGAATCAAAGAGTTTAGCAGCAAACAAATTGGCGCCAGCGATGCGGCTTTTTCTCCCGACGGAAGGCAAATATTGTTCCGCGGATTTGGACGATTGAGCCTCTGGGACCTTGAAAAAAACCAGGAGATTGGAAGATACGAAGGTCAGGGTCATCGACTCGCTTTTGTCGCCTTTGCCCCCGACGGCAAGAAGTTTGCGGTGAACATCGGCGGCGGCTTCATCGTATGGGATATTACGCGGGCTAAGGTGGATCGAATCATCACGGGCCTTAAAGCGGTCAATTCAATGGCTTTTTCCAAGGACAGCAACTGGCTCCTGTCAGGTGGTGGGGATAAAATTGTACGGCTTTGGGATCTCGCTTCCGGCAGGGAGACCATGTCCTTTATCGGTCATACCGCAGAGGTGACTTCCGTGGCCTTCTCGCCGGACGACCGGTTGGTCTTGTCGGGCAGCAATGACGCTACCGTACGAGTGTGGAACCGCGAGACCGGGAGGGAAGAAAGAACATTGGGTGGACACAAGTTTGGCACGGCCGGTATCAGCAATTTCCATCAATTCACCGGTGTGACCTCCGTGGCCGTCAGCCCGGACGGAAAATTGGCGGCTTCCGGTGGCACGGACAGCGCAGTCATCGTTTGGAGCCTGACGTCCGGCAAGGAGATAGCGCGTTTGGGGGGGCATACGCACACCGTTACCTCGGTGGCATTCTCTCCCGACGGCAAGTTCATCGCAACGGGAAGCCTCGTCGGCGCCGCCAAACTCTGGGAGCTTGCAACCCAAAAAGAAATCAAGACATTCCTGCGGCAAGCAAACGGGCGCATAACCTATGTGGGATTTTCCGGCGACAGCAGATGGCTTTTGATAAGAAGCTCGGATGACCAGATGAGCTGGTTCTGGGATATCGCTACCGGAAAAGAAATCCGCTCATTTGCGGGTGATAAAACGTCCATCATGCCCGGCGGATCGACCTTTGTGACTGCGGCAATTTCTTCCAAAGCCAATCGAGTGGTTACTGTTGACAGTCTTGGACCGGTGGCCCATTTGTGGGACAGCAGCACCGGAAGGGAAATCGCCCGGATGAGCTCCTTTTCAGACGGCGAGTGGATCGTCATAACCCCGGAAGGCTATTACAACGCGTCTTCTGGCGGCGACAAACACATGAACGTTCGTGTAGGCAACAACATCTACGGCATCGAGAACTATCGGGAAACCTTCTTCCGTCCCGATCTGGTGAAAATAGCGCTTTCGGGCGGATCGCTCAAAGATTTCCGGAATCTGGCCGACGTGAAACAGCCGCCGAACGTGAGGATCGTCGATACGCCTGCTTTAGTCAGCAAGGATAAAGTGACCGTGCGGCTTAGGCTTGAAGATCAGGGCGGCGGCATCGGAGATGTGCGGCTTTATCTGAATGGAACCGCCGTGGTGATGGACAGTCGGGCCGTAACAATCAGGGAAAAGACGGATAAAGCGGTCTTGAAAACCTATGATCTGAGCCTGCTGAACGGAAAGAATATTATCAAGGCGGTGGCCTTCAACGGCGACAACAGCATGCAGAGCAATGAAGCGACGCTGGAAGTGACCGCATCATTTGCATCGTCGGGAAAGCCGTCACTAACGGCGTTGGTGATCGGGATTAACGAATTTAAAAATCCGAAACTCAAACTTCAATATTCCACTGCGGACGCGGATCTGTTTGCCAATACGCTCCGGAGTGTGTCCGAAGGACTCTTCGACCAGGTGACGATTAAAAAACTGACGAAGCCGGAGGAGACCACCAGTTCGGCGATTATCGGGGAGATTAAATCATTCCAGACTTTGCGTCCGGACGATCTGTTTGTTTTTTACATCGCGAGCCACGGTACGGTGGATGAAGGAGAATACTTTCTGATTACTTCCAATGTTGGCTCACTGAGAACGGAGAAGTTGAAAACCGATGCCATCTCCCAGCATAGGCTCAAAGAGGCGATTGCGAACATTCCAGCCACCAAGAAACTGATCATTATCGACACCTGTAACGCGGGCGCACTGGGAGAAGCCATTCAGGTGGCGATGCTGACGCGCGGCATGAGTGAGGACACGGCACTGAAGATTTTGAGCCGCGCAGTGGGCTCGACCATTCTTTCGGCTTCCACCTCCGTGCAGGAAGCGCTGGAAGGGTATCAGGGTCACGGCCTGTTCACGTATGTTCTGACCGAAGGCCTGAAAGGCAAGGCGGATAAAGGGAAGACCGGCTATATCAAGACCACAGATCTTGCGGATTACGTGGACAACGAGGTGCCGCTGCTGGCGGAGAAGATATTCAAGCGGGCGCAGTACCCCACGATTTCCATCAACGGTCAGGCGTTTCCCGTTGGGAAGGTGCGCTGAGGCGGTGACGCTGTGAAAAAGAGGAACTTTAGGATGAAAGCCATAAAGAATTTTGCGGGAATATTATCACTGTTTATTTTTGGCCTATGTCTCTACTCCTGCATCGGACCGGTCCCGGTCGATGTGGTGATGATCGACAATGAATTGTATTTTGTGCTGGAAGAAGAACGGGAAATTGCCGCGATCGACGTGATGGTTTTCAATCCCAGCCAGGGTAAGCAGGGTGGGGAAACGATGTGGGCGCTAAATCACGATCTGGCCACTGAAGTGAAAAAAAGAAAATATCCAAATCTGAAACAGATAAAATACGGGCAGATATTGGATGAGTTTCCTCGCGTCATCGGACCGGCTCCATTAAAAAGAAATGTGGAATATTGGGTCGGCATCAACATGGGGGATAGATTTGCCAGAGAGGCCTTTATCATTACGGATGAAAACAAGGTTGTGATGCCTCGTCGAAAGGATAAAGGGGAAAGAGCGGCCCCGGGAAAGACGACGGGGAATTAAAGAAAGACCTTGGCGTCTTAAAGAGGAAAGTATTTGGTGAAATTTAAGAGGAGAAATATGTTCAGATTTAAGCGTCAGCAGAACCCGATGATTGAGACGGGCGTCAATGATTTCCCGATCGGGCGGGTAAAGTAGGGGATGGTGGATAGTGGATGGTGTCCTCCGCTGGCGGAGGTGTCACGAAGTGACGGAGGTGGAGAACTTTGTAGCTCATAGCTCATGGCTCACGGCTCATCGTAATAAAGAGAGGCTTGTTATGTACAGGAAATTATTTTTTATTTTTTGTCTTTTGTTGATATCCCTTTTGGGAACGCTTGCTTTTGGCGCCGAGCGGGCATCATTTGGTGTGATGATCAAGGCGGTAACGGTTGAATATGCGCAATTCATCGGTCTCACCATACCTGAGGGCGCCTACGTCGTTTCGGCGTCGTCGGCAGGCGATTTGCGGCCCGGTGATGTTATTCTGAAGGTTGATGACAGGAGTATCAAAGCGCCTGCTGATCTGCAAGCGGTCGCGAGGTTTTATCTGTCGGGTCATCAGGTGCAGTTGCAGATTGCGCGGGGTAAGGAGCGCATACAGATCAGCTACACCCTGAAGAGTGCTCCTGTTGCAACGGGTAGGCGTCCAGATCAAACATCCCGGACTTCGTCCATATTAGGCTCTTTCCCGACGGTTGAAAGTTCGCGCTTTGAACAGGAGGTGTTGAAGTCCGACCAGCCGGTGCTGGCCTATTTCTACGCCAACTGGTGTGCACCATGCAAAATGTATCTGCCGATTATGCAACAGGCCAGCCAGCAGTATCCGGAGGTTAAAATCGTCGGCATTGATATCGACAAAAGCGCCGACATCGTCAATCGCTACGGCGTTTCAGGAATTTTGCCGACGGTCATCCTGTTTAATGGCGGCAGAGAAGTTGACAAGATTTCGCGGCCATCGCGCAAAGAGCACATCGATGAACTGCTGGCCAAGACCCGCAGCGACAATAACGAGATTGAAGTCTTCGCCGCAATCGGTAAAGGCAACTGGATATTGCAAGTTGCTTTTATCAAGGACAGTCCGCTGATGGCTGCCAGAGATGCTTCCGGTGCGGTTGTTGTCTGGAATTACCAGCAGGGAGCCCTGGCGAGAACCTATCGTGCAGTGGTTTCCGGCCTGTCGCCCAATGGGGCCTATGCGGCCATGGCAGATCAGAAACGAACGGGCGTCCATATTGTGGATATCGCGCAACAGCAGCAGAAATCCATCCAGACAAAACAGTTTGTTGAAAAATTGGCGATATCACCGCACGGCACTGTGGTGGCCAGTTTCGGAGCAGACCAAAGCGGTCAGTTCAGTGTCGACATCTGGAACCCGGCAAACCAGCTTATCAAATCCATTCCGGTTGACCATACAACCAACCCAAATTCGGTGCTGTTTGTCTTTTCGCCGGATGGCGCTCACTTTGCACTTTCCACCTTGAACAAAATTGAACTGTTTTCCACAAAAAACTGGGCTAGTGAAGCGGTTATCCCGATGAAAGGTACGGCGGCAGTGTTGCAGTTTACGTCCGACAGCAAGGCCGTTTTGATTCCGGGAAAAGATGGAGGACTCATCGACCTGCAAGGAAAGAAACAGCTGGGGTCTGACGGTCGCGTGGTCGTCGGCAGACCTGATGATCGTCTGGTGATTGCGGATAATGGGGATAACTCCTTTCGTCTGATGAGTAACCTCAGCGATGGAAAAGGACTTCGTTTTGCCGGTCATCGTGCTCCGATTAATGCGGGGGCGGCAAGCAGTATGGTCCCGTGGCTGGCCAGCGGCAGCTCTGACGGGACCGTCCGGCTGTGGGATACGGCTGCCGGCAGGGAGGTTGGGCAGTTTGTTGCCTTTGGCAATGGAGAATGGATTGTGATTACGCCGGAAGGGTACTATAATTCCTCGGCCCGCGGGCATGAATATCTCAATATCCGCAGGGGCAGTAAAGTTTACGGTATTGACCAGTTTTATGATGTCTTTTACCGCCCCGACATCGTGTCGGCAAAACTCAAAGGAGAGAATATTGCGGGTCTGGTCACCCTGACGGTGGAAGAGGCAATCCAAAATCCTCCTCCGGCAGTCAAGTTTTCTACCGTTCCCAATCAGACCAGCGACCCAACAGTGAAGGTCTGCTATCAGGTGCAAAGCACCGGTGGCGGTATTGGGGAAGTACGCTTGTTCCAAAACGGCAAGCTGATCAAGTCCGATGGATTCTATCGCGATGTCGCGACGCAGAGTGCAACGGCAACCATGAAACTGGCCCAGTTGAACAGCAGGGCTGTCTATCAGGATATGCGTTCCCTGACCATCAGGGAGAAGCAGAGTCCCGGTGCAGTCGTCGTGCGTCCCAAGGGTGAAATGGTTAACGAGTGTGTAGATCTGGAAACGATTGCCGGTGAGAACGAGATTAGTCTGACCGCCTTCAACGCCCCTAACACGGTGCAGAGTGTAATGGGCACAGCCCGTTTCATCTCTGCCAGAGCGCCCGATGAACCACATCTGTATATTCTGGCGGTCGGCATTGATCTGTATCGCGACGCTTCCATCAATTTGAAATACGCCGCCAAGGATGCCCGGGACTTCATCGCACAACTGTCAGACAAGGCTAAAACCATCTATCATCCATCCAACATCCATTTGACGACCCTGGTCAATGGAGAGGCCGGTAAACTCAACATTCTAGACGCCATCGATAAACTGGCCGCTCGGGTGAAACATGGCGACAGCTTCATTTTCTTCAACGCCTCCCACGGTCTGCTTTTGCAAAGCCAGTACTACATCGTCACCGGCAGCTTCGCAGGCTCTCTGGACAGAAACGCAAGTCTGATCAGCTCCAATGAGATCGTTGAGATGTCCAAAAAAATCAAAGCCCTGTCGCAACTTTTTGTTTTTGATACGTGCCATGCCGGTGGTGTTGACACCATTGTCAGCGGGCTGTATGACGCTCGCATGTCCGTACTGGCTAAAAAGATGGGGCTGCACATCTATGCCTCGGCAGGCTCCGTCGAGACCGCTCTGGACGGCTATCAGGGCAACGGTTTATATACTCATTGTCTTTTGGCGGGATTGAAAAGCGGCAAGGCGGTGGACAAAAACAAGAGCGGCATGGTAACGGTTAAAAGTCTGGGAATATACTCCAGCGAGATGACCGCAGAAATTTCCAATAAACTCGGCCACCCCCAGACGCCATTGATCATCAATTTTGGTAAGGACAGTGCGTTGTTCATGGTGCGCTAAGGGACGGAGAGAGGCGTGGAAACGCTAGCATTCTCGCGCTTCCGTTCTGGATTATTTCACTGATTGATATCCTGAAAAGCAGGCTTGAAGGGAACGACAAGATCGTCTGGCTCCTTGTGCTTATCTTTTTAGGTATTCCGGGGAGGATACTTTATCGGGTCACCGGAAAGAAACAGTAGATCATTATTCAGGAGAAGAGGGAAACATGAAAATCAAATCAGCATGGATCACATTGGGCAGAGGGGAATAAAATGAGTCCGAAAGCTTATGTGCGACCAGGGAAGATGGCATCCGTCATCGGGATAATTGCTGCGGGTGTTATGCTTATTTTCGGCATTGTATTTTTCAGTCTTCTTCTGGAGGAGGGCAGCGGCATCGGACAGATATTTATGGCATTCTGGATGCTGATGGTCATCCTCATGATTGCCTATTACGTGTACAATCTGATATCAGGAAAGGCTTCCTCCTCTGCGATGGCGGAGATTGACCTGGAGATACCGGAGAGCGGCCCTACTGTGGAAGAAAAACTGCGCAGCCTGGAGAGGCTGAAAAAAGACCGGTTGATTACAGAAGAAGAGTATCTGCAAAAGCGGAAAGAAATCATGCAGCGGAAATGGTAAATATTCACGATAATTGAGAATAAGAGGAATCGTCGCGACAGAATCGAGACAGCATGGAACCAAAGGTGCGGACAAATATCACAGCAGGTGCGAAATGACGGAGACAACTTATGTTGTAAAGCGCAGGCTTGATCAGTGGCCGTTGTGGAAAGAGAGCGGGCCGCGCCTCGGACAGCTCGATATGGAATTGACCGAGCGGTGCAATAATGACTGCATTCATTGTTGTATCAACCGTCCGGCAAACGATGCGTCGGCATGGGTCGGCGAAATAACCACAAAGCAGGTCGAGGATTTTTTGTGCAAGGCTGCCGATCTGGGATGTCTGCAAGTGCGATTCACCGGCGGCGAGCCGCTCCTGCGGCAGGATTTTCAGGCGTTGTACATTTACGCGCGTCGGCTGGGCCTGAAGGTCTTGTTGTTTACCAATGCCTGTCTGATTACCCCCGGCCTGGCCGATCTTTTCCAACGGATGCCGCCGCTTATAAAAATAGAAGTGACGGTATATGGAATGCACCGGGAATCCTACGAAGCCGTGACCCGGGTTCCCGGCTCCTTCGCGCAGTTTCAGAGCGGCCTGAATCTGTTGCTGGAACGCAATGTCCCGTTTGTCGTAAAGTGGGTTGTCTTGCCTCAAAACAAGCACGAAATGGTCGAATTTGAAGCGTGGGCCGGGACGATCCCCGGGATGACCAGACCGCCAAGTTATGTGATGTCCCTGGATTTGCGGAATCGCCGTGACGACGAGGGGAAAAATGTCTACATTCAATCGCTTCGTTTGACGCCGCTTGATTCGCTGGCAATCCTGACCCGCGACGTGGTAGAATACAAGCAAAGCATGGAGGTATTTGCCTCGCAGTTCATGGGGCCATCCGGCGACAAGCTGTTTAGTTGTGGTGTCGGATGCAGCCTGTGTATCGATGCCTACGGACGCGCCCAGCCATGCATGGGGCTCCGCGCACCGGAATGGACGGTCAACCTGAACCCCAATTTAAAATCCATGCGGGAAGGAGATTCCCTCTCCAGTGTTTCCGTATCAGGGATGCATCCCGAATGCGCCGGCTTAGAAGACGTCCTATCCCAATTTTCCCGACTCTACGACCTGTGTACGACAAATCCTGAATACCTGCGTCGTTGTGCGAAGTGCTTTCTGAAGGGCCTGTGTGAACAATGCCCGGCAAAATCGTGGACGGAACACGGAACGATAGATACACCGGTCGCGTATTTGTGTGAGACAGCGCATATGCAGGCGCGCTATATCGGTTGGCTGGATAAAAATGAATATGGATGGGAGGTGATGAACTGGCGGGAAAGAATCAGCGGTCAACGTTCGACAAGGTGAGCGTTTTAATGTCAACCAACAACAGGTATTTATTGAATTTGTAACATGATAAAAGAGGAATAAAATGGAAAAAGATAACAAACAGTGGCAGAAACCGGAATTAATTGCTCTGGTGCGCAGCAAACCCGAAGAAACTGTACTCATGGGCTGTAAGAGCTGTACCAATCCCCCATCATCGGGGCCATCAAGGGGTTCTTCCAATTGCGTAACGGGGCCACAGCCGTCCTGTTATAATTGTTACAGATCATAGCCGTTGGTCTGCAATATGCCGCATACCCGCAGTTGCGGGTATGCGGCAGCTGCGGACTTTGACCAGCGGAGAATAAATATGGAAAGGGGCGAGATTATGGCGACCCAGCTCAACCTGGATGCTGTGTGTGCATGTTCAGAAAACGTGGTGGCGAGGACCATCGAAGGAGAAGTTGTTCTCATTCCCCTTATTGCCGGTATCGGTGACGAGGAGGATGAACTATATACGCTAAACGAGACCGGGCAGGCCATTTGGCAAAAATTAGATGGTAAGAAGACGCTGAAGGAAGTGGCAGTATCCCTCGCCGAAGTATTTAATGGTCCTGCAAGCGAACTCGAAGCCGATGTGCTTGGTTTTGCAAGTGAGTTGACAAAGCGCGGCATTCTCGTGGCGAAGTAAGATAAAAAAACAGGTGGTTTTCTTTCGGTCTGAAAACCAAAACAGTTAGCGGGATTCAGGCTTATGCCCCAGATTGTTCTCGAAAAAAATCATCCGACAAAGAGTCTTGTCGGGGCTTCTCTTGATATCGGTCGGGTCCTGGCCGACCGGGATGGTGTAACCTTTCGCGCCGAGGGTACGTGCATGTATCCGGCCATTCGTCCGGGCGATGTCCTGCGTATCCAGTCGCGCGCTGTGACCGATGTTTCTCTGGGCGATGTTGTCGTTTGCCGGCGCCCCACTCATCTGTTTTGCCACCGTGTCGTGGCCAGGGGAACAGAGGAAGGACGCGCCTACATTGTTACCCGTCAGGACCGCACACCGGACGAAAGCGACGGTCCCACCTTTGATGAGAACCTGCTTGGTGTTGTCGTTACCATTGTGCGCGGGGGAAAACCGGTATCGTTTCAAACCGCATCACTATCATGGCCGCTGCGTCTTTACTTTGCTCTGCGGCTGAAACTGATCGAACTTCGACTGCGCGTCATTTTGGCCTGGCAGGAATTGCTGCCGAAAGCACAGGCGAACGCCTTTTACCGGGGGATGATGAGAATATGGCTTACCCTTGCCCATCCGCAAATATCATACAGGGTACGCCTGCCGATGCCCGCCCTGGGCGACGCGGTCTATCGCCAACTGTCGCCGGAAACATTCAGCGTGCAAAAGGATTGGCGGGGACGCCCTGTGCAGCGCTGGACATTGCTGTTGCACCTGAATGGTTCACGAAAACCAGCCGCCTGGATGACGCTTACGCGCGATGCATCCGGTCAGTGGCTGGTGGACGAGTCGTTTGTGAGCGCGCGCTACCGTGGCGCCGGGCTGGATGCCGCGCTGCAAAGTAAAGCCTGCGCCATTCTGCAAAGGGATTATCCTGAAAAGGAGGAAGACATGAGCCTCCTGCGAACCTCCCAGGCTTCTCTGAAATAAAAATACTTAAGGAATTATTTTATGTCCAAGTCCAACTCTATTGAAATCAAAGAATTTCCCCTCTGGGAGAAGCTTAAAGCCAAGAGCGTCCCGCTTTCGTTTGATATGGAGATCACCGCGCGCTGCAACTGCAATTGCCGCCATTGTTACATCAACCTGCCGGTAGGCGACAGGGACGCACAGGCGCGCGAACTCTCCGTTTCCGAAATCGGCGACATCGCACAGCAGGCAGTCAATCTCGGCGCCATGTGGTGTCTCATCACCGGCGGCGAACCGCTGTTACGTCCTGATTTTGTGGAGATTTACACCGGGCTTCGGCGCAAGGGACTGCTGGTTTCCGTTTTTACCAATGCCACATTAATCAACGAAGAGCATATCGCGCTCTTCTTGAAACATCCGCCGCGTGATATTGAAATAACAGTGTATGGCGTGACGCGCGAAACCTACGAGCGCATCACACGCCGGCCCGGTACGTTTGACAAATTCATGCGCGGGATGAATCTGCTCATGGAGAGCGGCGTGCGCATCCGCCTGAAGGCGATGGCGATCCAATCCAATCTGGCCGAGCAGGACGCCATTGCCGATTTCTGCCGCGCCTACACGAAGGATTTCTATCGCTTCGATCCGCAACTTCATCTGCGATTTGACGGCAACCGTGAATGCAATAAAGACATTATCTCGGAACGCCTGACGCCGGAACAGATTATCGCGCTGGAGCAGACGGATCGAGAGCGGATGCGTGTCATGCAGAAGAATTGCGATACCCTCATCAATGAGGAATTTACGCATTTCGGCTGCGACCATCTGTTCCATTGCGGCGCGGGCAACGGCAGCTTCAATGTCAGTTACGACGGCAGGTTTCGGTTGTGTTCATCCTTATGGGCGCCGCAAACGCTTTATGATCTTAAACAGGGCAGCCTGGCCGATGCCTGGAATCATTTCGTTCCTCAGGTTCGGGATATGCGTTCAACACGGCAGGAATTTCTCGAAAGTTGCCGCGTGTGCCCGCTCGTCAACCTTTGTTTGTGGTGTCCCGCTCATGCCCACCTCGAAACAGGTGAACTGGATGGCGCCACTCCCTATTTTTGCGCCGTGGCCAAATTAAGAGCAACGACCTTACGAAATACTGAATAACCCAAATGTCCCTGAATCTGAAAAAACCCAAGAAATTGTACCTGCGACGGGCGTTGTCGCTTTTGTGGAAGGCCGCTCCCGGCTGGGCTGCGCTGAGCACGGCGCTCCTGGTGTTGCAGGCCGCGTTGCCGCTCGTGCAGCTTTACCTCATGAAGTTGACGGTGGATGCGGTAACCGTTGGCATTACGTCGCCCGGAAAGGATGTCGTCTTCAGTCAGCTCCTGTTGCTGATTGGCCTCCTGGGCGCTACAGCCCTGGCTGCTGTTTTTCTGGCCTCGGCGGCGAAAGTCGTTGGGCAGGCCCAGGCCCAGATCATTACCGATCATGTTCAGAATGTGCTGCACGGCAAGTCCGTTGCCCTGGATATGGAATATTATGAAAATGCCGGCTTCTATGACACCCTGCACCGCGCCCAGCAGGAAGCCCCCCACCGTCCGACCAGTATTCTCAATGGCCTTATCCAGGTCGTCCAGAGCGGTGTCACACTCGTCGGGATTGCGACGTTATTATTTTCCGTCCACTGGGGAATTGCCGCGGTATTATGCGCATCCCTGATTCCCGGACTTTTCTTTCGTATAAAATATGCGGACAGGATGTTTCAATGGCAGTCCGACCGATCAGCAACGGATCGCGCGGCGACTTATTTTAACTGGCTGATTACCAGTCAGTACTATGCCAAGGAAGTCCGGCTGTATGACCTTGGCCCCCTGTTTATTAAACGTTTTCGGGATCTGCGCCAATTGCTCCGGCGGGAAAAAATCGGCATCTCTTTCCGATACGCCCTGACGGAGCTGGTTGCTGAGACTTTTGCGACCCTTGCCATATTCGGTTCTCTGGCCTTTATTGCCTACCGGACTGTGCAGGGCATGATGACCCTGGGGGACATGGTGATGTACTATCAGGCTTTTCAGCGGGCGCAAGGCTATTTGAAGGAGATGCTGAACGGTTTGGCGAGTCTCTATGAAGACAACCTGTTTCTTTCCAACTTTTATGATTTTCTCGATTTGAAACCGACCATCATCGAACCGGTCAAACCCGCGCCGGTTCCCAGGCCCATGAAGAAAGGGATCGTTTTTGACAAGATCAGTTTCCGATATCCGACGGGAGAGGCGATGGTTCTCAAGGATATCAGCATCAGCATTCGTCCGGGGCAGGTCGTGGCTCTGGTCGGGGAAAACGGGTCGGGGAAAACAACGCTGGTGAAGCTGCTGTGCCGGCTTTATGACCCGACAGCCGGGAAGATCACCGTGGACGGCATTGATCTTAGCAACTTCGATACAACCGCATTACGCCGCGAAATCGGCATCATTTTTCAGGACTACGTCCAGTACCAGATGACAGTCCGCGAAAATATCTGGATGGGAAATACAAGGCTCGCTCCCGATGATGAGAAGATCGTTGCCGCAGCCAAGTATTCCGGCGCTGATGACGTTATCGCGGGGCTTCCCCTGGGTTATGAAACCATGCTTGGCAAATGGTTCGGCAACGGGGCGGAACTGAGCATCGGCCAATGGCAAAAGGTGGCGCTGGCACGGGCATTTCTGCGCGACGCGCAAATTATCGTGCTCGATGAACCAACCAGTTCGATGGATGCCAAAGCCGAATATGCGGTTTTTCAGAACCTGCGTGAATTGGCCCAAGGCCGCACCGTTATCTTTATCAGTCATCGCTTTTCCACCATCCGAATGGCCGACTGCATCTATGTCCTGAAGGATGGAGGGATCGCCGAAGAAGGTACGCATGAAGAACTGGTTCATTTAGGTGGAATATATGCCCACCTGTTTGAAATCCAGGCCAAATATTACAGGTGAAGGTTCTGACCAATGTAGAAGAGCAGTTGCCGGAAATCATAAAAAAGTATAAACAGGAAGCTCAGTATCCCGTGGTGGATTCGCGGAGAATGGATTTTCCGCTGGTGCTTGCCAAGTAGAGGGTTTTGTAGTGCGGACATTCATGTCCGCGAAATTATTTACGCCGGATGGCCGGACCCATGCCTTTCAAACGCAAACCGAGACTGCCGGACTTCGACTACCGAGGTTGTCACCGCTATTTCGTGACGATTTGTACGGATGGAAAACAGCTATTATTTGTCGATGACACGAAGGTGAAGAAAATCCTCGATGTTCTGGCTGATGAATCACGGAAGCATGGTTTTGTCGTTTGGGGCTATTGTTTCATGCCGGATCATTTACATCTTCTGCTGGAAGGTGAGGGAATAGATGCGGACATGAAAGCGTTCGTCAAGATTTTTAAACAGAAAACGGGGTATCAGCATCGTAAAGAAACAACGAGGATTACAGGCAGATTGTGGCAGCCAAGTTATTACGACCGGGTTTTACGCGGCGATGAGGACCTTCAGGGAGCATTGCGGTATATCCTCAACAATCCAGTAAGGAAAGGGTTGGTCAGCCATTTTGCGGATTACCGGTATCTGGGATCATTTGCCGTGGATGTCCGTGACATTGCGTTCTGAAAGTAATGCATAGAATGTAGTGCGTAGCTCTTGTGACCATATCAGATTATTAGATGCGCTGTTGTATCCGGATATTAATATTTGCTGAAGAGACAGGCGCGGATGGCGGGTTTAAAAACCCGCACTACGTTAAAATGACGGGAATGGATTTTCCGCTGGTGCTTGCCAGGTAGACAACAAATGGAGGTTTTATATGCGCAAGATTTTGTTTTTTATTGCTTTGTGTATCTTTATGGCCGCGCCGCTTTACGCAGCGCAATCCACGATTAAGACAGCGGAAGGCTCCGCCTGCATGGGGGATGACAAATCGCGCAAGCAAACCGAAACTGCGGCGATGGCCGACGCCAAGAGAAACGCCGTCGAATCGGTCAAGACCTATGTGTCGTCCGCAACTGAAGTGAAAGACTTTGAAGTTCAGAAAGATCTTGTGTCCGCTTACGCCAACGCCACCGTCGAAGTGATCTCGACACTCGAAAAAAGTTGGTACAAAGATACGGTGCTGGGCGACTGCTACAAGGTCAAACTGAATACTGAAGTTATTCCGGATGAAAAGGCCATGAAGACAGCCCAGGAGAAAGCCAAGGATACCGCGCTGGATGATCCGTCTTTTCCGCTTAGCGTAAAAGTCTGGACGGATAAGGCAACCTATCGCGATGGCGAGAAAATTAAAATTTATCTCAAGGGCAACAAACCTTTCTTTGCCCGGGTGATTTATCGCGACACGGCAAAAAATAATCTTCAGTTGCTGCCCAATCCCTACCGTCAGGACAATTACTTTCAAGGCGGCGTGATTTATGAAATCCCGTCTGGAAATGATAAATTTGAACTGGAAGTGAACCCGCCCTTCGGTGATGAAAGCATTATCGTCTATGCCAGCGTCTCAGAGCTGGGCGATTTGAATCTGAAAGAAGAAGGCAGTGTCTATGCCGTAAAAACCAAAACGAAAGATATTGGCATCAAGACCAGAAGCATTAAAGTTAAGGCGGTTTCCAAGGGAGGGGCCGAACAACCGGCGGAATTCTCCGAGGGTGCCGTGGTTGTTAAGACAAAAAAATAGCAGGTTACAATCATCAACAAGCGCAATATGAACAGGGGACAAGGCCTGCCGTCAGGGAGACCGTCCTTCTTTTCATGATCTATCTATGTCCCGGACCTGTCATCGGGCCCCTTGAGTTTGTGTTCACCGCACAGGTAATACCGTCCTCCTTCCAGCATCCGAACTGTGTCTTGTTTCAAGAGTTCTTCAAGCGCCCGGGGTCGGTAATCCCGTAAACCGACATTCAGCAGCCGGCTTTTGGTGTAAGGCAGGTCCACCGCCGAAGCGGGATCGAAAGCCTCTTTCAGTTTCAAATCGCGGATGATAAAATCGGCGGCCTTTTTCATCTTCCAGCCGGTTATGCGCAGGGCGAAAAACAAGGCCCCAATTACAATGAAAATCATAAAAATGATCTTAAGGGTTTCGGACATGGCTTTAATCTCCTGTGTCGTTTGTGAAGCGTGTTTTGTTGCGTGCTTATATATCACCAAGGGAAACGAGGGGTCAAGGGAATGATGCCTGATCCGTTCAGGCAAAGATGGGATCATCATCAACGGCTCCCTTTAAGCCGTTTTAGTCCAGTCCGGACCCGGGTCGTAAAGGCATCTCAGTCTTCAGACTATCCCGTACTTTTTTATTTTTTTATACAGATGGGTGCGGTGAATCCCCAGGATGCGGGCTGCCCGGGCTTTATTGTGGCCAGCTTCCTCTATCGCCTGGCGGATAGCCCGGGCCTCAGCGTGGGCATGAACCTCCCGCATGGGGGAGTGCTTCTCGGGGGGCAGTATATCCAATCGGGGTTTCAGATAGAAAGGCAGGTCTCTGTCCCGAATGCAATTGCCTTCCAGCGAGGAGAGTGTCCATTCCAGCATATTAGACAGTTCCCTGACGTTTCCGGGCCAGCCATGTTCCATAAGGACTTTGTGGGCGCTGCTGTCAAGACGGATGTCGAAAAGAGCGGCTTCCTCTGATATTTTCTTTAAAAGGTGCATAAAAACGGGAATAATATCTTCCCGACGTTCCCTCAATGGGGGAACTGTAATGGGAAAAACATTCAGTCGGTAAAAGAGGTCTTTGCGGAAGCGTCCGTCCCGGACCATGGCGTCCAGATCCTGATTGGTGGCGGCGATCAAGCGGAAATTTGAACGAATCACCTGCGTGCCGCCTACGCGCTCGAATTCCTTTTCTTCAAGAACGCGCAGCAGTTTCGGTTGCATGGAGATGGGCAGTTCTCCGATTTCATCAAGGAAGATGGTCCCCTGGTGGGCCAGTTCAAACTTGCCGGGCTTTCCTTCCGATTTTGCCCCGGTGAAGGCGCCCTTTTCATAACCGAACAGTTCTGATTCGAAAAGGTCCTTGGGGATGGTGGCGCAATTGATGCGCACGAAGGGATAAATTTTACGCAGGCCGGCCTGGTGAATGGCCTGCGCGAACAATTCCTTGCCGGTGCCGCTTTCACCGGAGATCAACACGGGAAAATGACTCGCGGCGGCCTTCAGGGCCTGTGCCTTCAGGGAGGCGATGCTGTCACTCACGCCGACAATGCTATCCAGCGTGTAGCGCGTAGAGCGCAGGGCCAGCAGTTCGGCCTCATAAAGCTTCACCTTGGATTCGAGCAGGGAGAGTTCCTTGGCCAGCTTGCTCACGTCGCGAACATCCTTGAAGAGGACTTGTCCAAAGACGGCGATTACCTTGCCGTTTTTTTTGATGGGGATACGGTGCACCACCATGTTTTGGCCTTTGATGCGCTGGCTGTCGCTGAAATCAGGTTTGCCCGATTGGGCCACGATATGCATGCGACTGTTTTCTATCACTTCAGTGCAATGCTTGCCGATTTGGGCCTGAGGATCCAAATTCAGAAAAAGCCCGTAAGGTTTGTTGAAATGCGTGATGTAGCCCTTGCTGTCGGTAACGAGGCCGCCGTAATGAATACTTTCAAAAATCAACTCATACATTTCCAGCTTTTGCCGCAGTTTATCGACTTCCCGGATATAGATGGTTGAAAGATTGTCTTTTGACGGAGGCGTTTTCAACGACGGATGATCATTCTTTCTCATGCTCTGACCGTATCCTCATAGATACATGTATAGTTTTTGATACAAAGTTTGATTCACATATATAGGATTGTGCA
>CAIVDK010000227.1 GCA_903904655.1 uncultured delta proteobacterium
CTGGAAATCTCGGTGCAGGATACCGGCATCGGCATGACGGAGGAGGAGCTCTCACGGATATTCACGGCCTTCAGCCAGGTTGATACCTCCACGACCCGGCGTTTCGGGGGAACCGGCCTGGGGCTGGCGATCAGCCGGCAGTTGATCGAACTCATGGGCGGAACGATTCAGGTGAAAAGCACCCCCGGCAAAGGTAGTGTCTTTACGTTTGTTATTTCCCTCCCGATCCCTCTGGGTGTCGAGGGGGCGGATTTGCTGTGGCGCTCTGAAACTCCACGCGGACAATTCACCGGCGTCCGGGCGCTGGTGGCGGAAGATCACGAAATCAACAGGGAGATCATCATCGAGCTGCTGCGGCAGGCGGGGATAGAGGCGGACATCGCCGCAAATGGTCGGGAAGCCGTGGAGATGGTTCGCACGCAGGATTATGATGTCGTATTCATGGATATCCAGATGCCGGAAATGGACGGTCTTACGGCCACCCGGGAGATTCGCAAGCTGGGCCGGGAGGGTATGGATCGCCTGCCCATCCTCGCCATGACGGCCCACGCCTTAAAAGGCGACCGGGAGAAGAGTCTGAATGCCGGAATGAACGATCATCTCACCAAACCGATCGATCGGGACACGTTGGGTTCGGCGCTCAGGCGATGGCTGCCCCGGGAAAAATACACGGCGGTAGCCGTCGCTTTGACGAATCTGGCTACACAATCTGACCTCATGTCTATCCCGTCGGTACCAGGCCTGGACATGAAAGAGGGATTGAACCGTCTGGGCGGCAACCAGAATCTCTATCTGAAGTTGCTTTACGATTTCGCCGCCGGGTACGGGGAAACGCCCGAACAACTGCTGCAGGAACTGCGGATGGACCAGCGGGAAGAGGCAATGCACCGAATCCACGCCATCAAAGGGGTTGCCGGTAATCTTGGCGGCAAGGAACTGGCAGCCGCCGCTGCGAAATTGGAAAAGGCCATCCGGGCATCGGGGAATGGCATCCCTTTTGCGCTGGGAGAACCCCTGCGCGTATTTATCGACTGTCACGAGGCGATGATCATGGCCACCGGCTCCATTCTTTCCCGGCAGCCGGTTGTGTCGAAGGCCAAACCGCAAGGACCTCCGGGGACTGAGGCAGAAATGCGTCTGTTGCTGAAGCGTTTGAAGAAGGCCCTGGATAAAGAGGAACCCCTGCCCTGCAAGGAGATCCTGGAGGCGTTGCTGAAAAGGAGCTGGCCTGTAAACCAGGAGGCCATTCTGGCGGAACTGAACCACCTGGTCAATCGTTATCACCTCGCAGATGCCCTCGCCTTCCTCGATAAGGAATTTAAAGATATCATGGAAAAAGTGGAGGAAAGAGACGATGATTGAGACAAGACCGACTCTGCTGGTGGTAGATGACAAAGCCAGCAATATCGAACTACTCCTTGAAACCCTGGGGCAAGACTACGCCGTGCGCATCGCCACCGATGGCCCCTGCGCCCTGAAAAGCGTAAATAAAGCCCGGCCCGATCTGATCCTCCTGGACATCATGATGCCGGGCATGGATGGCTTTGAGGTCTGCCGCCGCCTGAAGGATGACCCGGAAACTCGGGACATCCCGATCATCTTTATCACGGCCCTGGATGAGGATGCCGATGAGGCGCGCGGCCTGGCGCTGGGGGCCGTCGATTACATTACCAAACCCTTCAACCCGGCCATTGTCAGGGCACGCGTCCGCAATCACCTGGACCTGAAGGCGCACCAGGACCACTTGGCTGAGTTGGTGGAGCAGCGGACACATGAACTTGTCGAGGCCCACAGCAGGCTGAAAGCCCTGGACGACGCCCAGCATGATTATCTGCATGCCATTTCTCACGAGCTGCGCACGCCGTTGAGTGGGATTCTGGGCATAGCGGAGCTGGCGCTCGAGGAGTTGGATGATACGTTGCGAAACGAGTATACTGGTATCTACAAACGAGCTCGGGAACGTCTCCTCATGGTCGTGGACAGCGCGTTGATCCTGGCCCAGCTACAGGGTGAAAACGCATCGCTGGCGACCATTCCCGTTGATCTGATTGAAATCGTTACGACGGCGTGGAGCTCTCTCCAGGAAGACTTTTCCGCCGGAGATCTGGATATTGTCGTCCCGCAAACGAAACCGGGACTTGTCCTGGGCAATGAAGAGTTCCTGCGCCAGAGCATTACGACTCTGTTGAAAACCACTCTGAAAATGGCGACCCCCGGCACACCCGTCGCCGCGCAATTTGACGAAGATCAGAACCGGACGATCCTGCGACTTGTCTTTGAGTGTTCGCCGCTGCCGGACAAGCTGCAAAGCACATTTTTCGATACCTTTTCCTCCGATCGTTCCAGTTCCTGCGTACAGGATCTTGGCCTGGCCATTCCCCTGACGTCTCATGTTGTCCGGGTCATGGGAGGCAGCGTCGATCTCCGGGAAACCTCCTCCGGCATAGAAATCCGGTTAACTTTACGGCGGGATGCCGCGGGATAGACTGTATCATCTGGGCGTAGTCTAAAAACATCTTAGAAGATCCTGTCGATCTGAGTGAAGCAGGAGAAATGGAGAAAAGAGGAAATGACTAAAACACCAAAGACTCTGCTGGTGGTGGATGACGCAACCAGCAATATCGAGTTACTCCTTGAAACCCTGGGGAAAGACTACGCCGTGCGCATCGCCGCCGATGGCGTCGCCGCCCTGACCAGCGTAAAAAAAGCCCGGCCCGATCTGATCCTCCTGGACATCATGATGCCGGGCATGGACGGCTTTGAGGTCTGCCGCCAGCTGAAGGATGACCCGGAAACTCGGGGCATCCCGATCATCTTTATCACGGCCCTGAGCGAAATTGTCGATGAGGCGCGCGGCCTGGCGCTGGGGGCCGTCGATTACATTACCAAACCCTTCAACCCGGCCATTGTCAGGGCCCGCGTCCACAACCACCTGGAGCTGAAGGCACACCAGGATCACCTGGAAGACCTCGTCAAACTGAGAACAGCCGATCTGGAACACACCCAGGAAGCCACCATCGCCAGCATGGCCCTGCTGGCGGAATATAGAGACCCCGAGACGGGCGGCCATATCCAGCGGACGAAGCACTATGTCCACTCCCTGGCCGTTGTCCTGTCTGCGGAATATCCGGACGAACTCACCCCCGCGAATATTGACCTCCTCTATCAATCCGCCCCGTTGCACGATATCGGCAAGGTCGCCGTTCGTGATTTCATCTTGTTAAAACCCGGGGCGTTAACGCCGGAGGAGTTCGCCGAAATGAAGCTGCACACCCTCATCGGCAGCGATGTCATCCACAAGGCCGAGTCGTTTGTTGGCACCAATTCCTTTCTCCGCCTGGCGCGGGAAATCACCGAATGCCACCATGAGCGCTGGGACGGCTCCGGTTATCCCCACGGACTGAAGGGAGAAGCGATCCCCTTAAGCGCTCGGCTGATGGCCGTTGCCGACATCTATGACGCCCTCATCAGCCAGCGATCCTACAAGCCGCCCTACTCCCACGAGAGGGCCTTCGATATCATCACCAACGGCGATGGCCGCACCCGACCCGAACATTTTTCTCCGGTTATCCTGAAGGCTTTCCGGACGGTTCATCCGGAATGGATGCAAATCGCCGCCAGATTTTCGGATGCGACGTCTTAATAAGAAAGGTATGCCCTGAAAAAGCAAGGAACCAATAATACCACAAAGCCCGATCGCCAGAGACCGCTCATCCTATTGGTCGTTCTGGTAATTGGCTTGATCATTACCATTACGATAACCCTTTACTTGAAATCGGGCGTGGAAATAATTGCAAACACGGAATTCACCGCTAGTTGCAACGAGATTAAAATTAGAATTACTGACAGACTTGATGATCATGCACGCATCCTGATGAGTGGTGCGGCATTATTTAACGCAACCGAAACGGTCACGCGCGAAGAATGGCGTATTTTTAACAAAATCCAGAACGTGGAGAAACAACTCCCCGGTATTCAGGGCATTGGTTTCTCGCTTTTAATCCCGCAGGCGGAACTGCCCCGGCACATTCAGAAAATACGGCGTGAAGGGTTCCCGCAGTACAAACTGAGACCGGATGGTGTTCGTGAAATATATTCATCGATTATTTATCTGGAGCCGTTTTCCGACCGTAACTTAAGGGCTTTTGGTTATGACATGTTTTCGGAACCGGTGCGCAGGTCAGCAATGGAACGGGCAAGAGATACGAATACTGCCGCGCTATCCGGCAAAGTTGTTTTGGTTCAGGAAACCGACAAGGAAGTACAGGCCGGCACATTAATGTATGTCCCGGTGTACCGCCAAGGCATGCCCACCGAAACAGTTCTGCAGCGCCGTGCCGCGATTTATGGCTGGGTTTATAGCCCCTACCGGATGAAAGACCTGATGCTGAGAGTATTTAACCGCGCCGCTCCGGATAAAGGAAAAAAGATTGGTTTTCAGCTGTTCGACGGCGAGCAACTTTCTGCCAAGAGCCTGCTCTATGAAAGTCATCCCGTAAAAGATCAAAAATACTTGTTCGATAAATACGCCATCCAGCAGATCCCAATTGATTTCAATGGGAAAATCTGGACGCTTCGCCTTACGCAAACCAGCA